>CAMLRI010000158.1 GCA_946482385.1 uncultured Cellvibrio sp. | reverse complement strand
ACCAGCTGGGCAATCTCGCCCAGCTCCAGCACATCGCCGTGGATGTCGATGGTATTGGCCTGTTGGGCGAGGCGCTGGATCAAATCCAAAAACCCCTGCACCGCATTGGCGGCGCGGGCGGCCAGGGCTTTTTGCCGCAGGATCATCTCGCAGGCCTGCCACAGGGAGCAGCCCTGGTCGCGGGCAAACTGGCGGATATCGTCCAGCGTTTTGCCGCCGATACCGCGGGTGGGGGTATTGATCACCCGCTCAAAGGCCGCGTCGTCGTGGCGGTTGTTGAGCAGGCGCATATAGGCGATGGCATTTTTGATTTCGAGGCGGTCGTAAAAGCGCTGGCCACCGTAGATGCGGTAGGGGATGGCCTCCCGCAGCAGCGCCTCTTCCAGCACCCGCGACTGGGCGTTGGAACGGTAGAGGATGGCGCAGCTGTTCTTGGGGTTGCCCTGCTTCGCCCAGCTTTGGATGCGCTCGACGATAAAGCGCGCCTCGTCCTGCTCGTTGAAGGCGGCGTAGAGGGCGATAGGCTCGCCCTTGTCGCCCTGGGTCCAGAGGTCTTTGCCCAGGCGGCCATAGTTGTGGCTGATCACCGCGTTGGCGGCCTGGAGGATATGGCCGGTGGAGCGGTAGTTTTGCTCCAGGCGGATCAACTGGGTACCGGGGAAATCCTCGCTGAAGCGGCGGATATTTTCAATTTTGGCGCCGCGCCAGCCGTAGATGGACTGGTCGTCGTCGCCCACGGCGGTGACACAGCTGCTGCTGCCCGCCAGCACCCGCAGCCAGGCGTATTGCACGCTGTTGGTGTCCTGGAATTCGTCCACCAAAATGAACGGGAAGCGCTGGCGGTAGTGTTCGAGGATATGGGGCTTGTGCAGCCAGAGTTCGTGGGCGCGCAACAGCAGCTCGGCGAAATCCACCACCCCGGCGCGGGCGCAGTCGGCCTCGTAAGCGCGGTAGACAGCGAGCATGGTGCGCACAAAGGGATCGGCGGTTTCCTCGATGTGCTGGGGGCGCCGGCCTTCGTCTTTTTGGCCGTTGATGTACCAGATGGCCTGCTTGTGTGGCCATTTGTTCTCGTCCAGGTTGAGCTGCTGGTAAACGCGCTTGATCATGCGCAGCTGGTCGTCGCTGTCGAGTATTTGGAAGTTCTGCGGCAGGCCGGCGTCCTGCCAGTGGGCTTTAAGCAGGCGATGGGCCAGGCCGTGGAAGGTGCCCACCCACAGGGCGCGGCTGTTGATAGGGGCGCCCTGCTGGCTGAACAGCTCATCCAGGCGGCCGCGCATTTCCCGCGCCGCCTTGTTGGTAAAGGTCACCGCCATGATCGAATAGGGCGATACCTGCTCTACCTGGATCAGCCAGGCGATGCGGTGCACCAGTACCCGGGTTTTGCCCGAGCCGGCGCCGGCCAGGATCAGCTGATTGCCCGCCGGGGCGCTGACCGCCTCGCGCTGGGCATCGTTGAGGTTATCGAGCAGGTAGGAGACATCCATAAAACTGGCCAGTGATTAAGTCGCAAAGGCGGAAATTGTACTGGCTAGATATACATATGGCCACCGCTGGTGCGCAACTGGCGGCAAAACCCAAAAGCACGCCATAAAAAAACCGCCCGGAGGCGGTTTTTTGCGGCTAGATCAGTATTGGACTAGCGGGCATTGCGGCGGCGGATCAGCGCCAGGCCCAGCAGGCCCAGGCCCAACAGCAGCAGGCTGCCGGGTTCGGGCACTTTTACCGACTCGCCACGGCCGTAGTAGCTGATGTGGGAAACATCTTTGGGCGCCTTGGGTTTGCCCTTTTTGTCGGTCATACCCGGGCCATTAAACTGGGGCGCCGCGAAGGGAGATACCCAGCTGCCGTTGATGGCATCCTGAGTGACCAGATAGCCCACCAGGGTGGTGCCGGCGCCGCTTTTGAAGATCAGCATCACGCTGGAGTAGAAATCCCACACAGAATCGTCCAGCACCCAGTTGCCACTTTGACCGCGGCGCAGGTTGTCGTCTTTATCCAAGAGTTCCCAGTCGTTAAAACCGAAGAAAACTTCCTGGTTGACCGTCATATTGCCCTGGGTGAAATCCTGGCTGGCGCTGGTGCTCAGCTCGCAGGCCTGGGTGTTGCTGACCTTGGCAGCAGTGCCTGCCAGACAGTCGATAGTGCCGGCGGCAGCGCCGGTGGCAAACAGGGCAGAACCCAACAAGAAGCTGGAGGCGACAAGGGCGCGCGCGAAAGAAATCATTGCAGGGATAATTCCATGGGGGATAGTTACTGGGCATTTTAGTGAAGCGCGTCACATTATCAAGCAAGCAGTGGATAAATTTTAGCTATTTGGTATGTCAATTCAGCAAACCGGGAGTGAATGGCATAAAAAACCGCCCTGAGGCGGTTTAAATGGCTGGGATTGACCGTTACAACTTAGTTAAGAGTTCTTTTGCGGGCGACAACCAAACCCACCAAACCCATCAGCATCAGGAAGAAGGCGCTGGATTCCGGGATGTCGACCACTGTGCCGCGCACATAGTAGGTGATATGGGAAACGTCTTTGATTTTGCGATCGGGATTCATATCGAATTCCGGCTCCCGGAAAGGTGACTGCCAGGTGCCGCCGGTGGCGCCATCATCGGCCAGGAAGCCCAGCAGGGTGGTGCCGGCACCATCTTTGAAGATCAGCAGCAATTCAGTGAAGTCATCCCAAATACTGGGGTCCACAGCCCAGGTGCCACTTTGGCCCTGATCATCGGCGTAGTCAGTTTTGTCGAGATATTCCCAATCGCTAAAGCCAAAGAAAGCCTCGGTGTTAACGGTCATTGGGTCAGTCAGAAAATCCTGGGTTTCGCTGCTTTTTTCGCAGTCCACCGTGTTGGTTACCAGCGGCAGGGTATCTGCGTGGCAATCGACAATACCCGCCTGGGCTGCCGACATAAATAACGAACCTGATAAGAGCACGGCCGCAGCCGCGCCAGATTTGAGCCAGAAGTTCCAAGTGTTCATGATCAAAGTCCTTAGGTGGTTGATAGGGTATGCCATCGGCTTTATGCGTGTGCTTTGCCGAGAAAGACTCTGGTTAATGAGCAATTTGTGCGCCAAACGGCTAGATTTGGGAGAAAAAGGTCAAATGCTTGATTGGCTTGGTTTTTTTTGGCGGGGAAAGGGGCCAGCCCAGCGGCCGGAGTAGATGCTGAAAAGTTTATCGACAAGCCTTTAGCAGTTGATTGAGGCGCCTTTACCCGGCAGCCATGGCGTTAAATTCCGCCGTTTATACCCCGCGATAGCCTTATGACCAAATTGACTTAAAAGCCCCAAAACTGCCTTTGGCGCCTTAAAACACTCTTAATGATCGTCCCCCGGGTAAGTGCAAGTTTTATCGACAGGGCTAGAGCGGCCACCAGTGGCTGGGAATCTGGCCTTTGCGCGCCAGGGCCGCCAAGTCCATGCTCAGCGCCACCCCGGCATGCACCAGCACCCCGCCCCAGATGGAGCGGGATTGCAGCGCCAGTATCCCCAAAAACAAGCCAAACAAAATCGCCCCGGTAGCCTCCAGCCACAACTTGGGCAGGTGGATCATCATGTAGGGCACACACATCACCCAGATGGCATTGGCGCCCAGGGCCGGGCGCAGGCTGTTGAGCATAAAGCCGCGGAAGAAGAATTCGAGGAAGATGAACTGGCTCATGTACAACAGCTCCCAGGCCAGCAGGTCAAACCAGCTGCGCCCGGCGTGATCGTAAAAGGGGTAGTGGTTGACGAAATCTTCCCCCAGGCTGACCAGGTAGACAAACACCAGGATAGGGCTGAGCAGCAGCAAGTAGCCGCGCCAGTGTTGACCCACCTGGTTCCAGCGCCAGCCATGGTCGCGGATGCGCTCGCCCAGGCCGAATTTGATCAGGGCAAAGGGGATCAGGATAAAGGCCACCAGGTGCCAAAAGGTCCACCAGCCATAACCCGCCAGCTCCAGCCAACCCGCCGCCTGGAGCTGCTGGATATAGGCCTGGGGCGCCAAGCCCTGGGCCTGGGCCAGGTGTTGCAGCAGCAGGTGGAGGTTATTGGCGTACTTGGCGTAGTGCAACAGCAGCAGGCAGACGCTGACGCAGGCCAGCACCAGCAGCACCCGGCGCAATGCCTGGGGGCGGCTGAGGCGATAGGAATCCGGGTGTTGGTCGAGCTGGTCGAGGGCGGCCAGTATCTGGCGCGGGTGGAGTTGGCGGATCAGCGAGCGCAAGGGGCACCTATGGGGTCGGCTGTAAGTGGCGGCGACTATAGCATTGCCACCCCCAGCGACTCATCTATCCCCCAGCCCTCTGGGTTTGTTTAACACGCTGCAGCGCCCTTGGTTAACGCGCTGCAGCGCTTTGGCGTGCCTTTTTCGCCTCCTGCTGGGCGATTTCATGCAGATCCATAAATTTGAAGATCACATTGCGCGCCAGGCGGGTTTCCGAATTGGTGAGGAACACCATACCTATGCCCAGCTCGCGGTTAAACACCACCTCCGAGCGAAAGCCCTTCACCCAGCCGCCGTGGTGGGCAAAGTTTTTGTAGCGGCCATAGTCAAACACCCGCCAACCCATGCCGTAGGCGGTGTTGCCCACGCCCTTGCGGGTGCCGTAGTGGTTTTGCGCCGGGGAGTTTTTGGTGATGCGCCCCTGGATGTACTTGAGGGTGGTCGGCTCCAGCACCTGGGGATACTTGCCCAGCTGCGCCAGCAAAAAGCGCGACATATCGACAATGCTGGCATTGGCGCCCGCCGCCGGGGGTATACGGTAGTAGTTGGGGGTAACGTGGGTGGGCACCCAGCGCTTGCCGTGGGCAACGTGGGGGCTGGCGCGGTTGGGCGAGGCGACAAAAGATTCCAGGCCAAAAGAGGCGCTGCGCATATTCAGGGGGGCGAACAGCTTGTCCTCCACGTAATCCTCGAAGGGTTTGCCGTACTGCTTGCTGACCATATCCCCCGCCAAACTGTAGGTGATGTTCTGGTAGGCATAGCACTTGCCCGGCGGGCAGACAAAATTCACCAGGCGCAGGCGGCGCACCGCTTCGGCGTAGCTCTGGCCGGCTTCGATCAGGCTGGTGTTGGTGTGGGTGGGCAGGCCCACGCTCTGCGACAGCAGGTGGCGCAGGGTGAGCTGGTTGCCGTATTTGGCGGCGCGGAACTGCACATGGGGCAGCTGCTGGGTGACCTTGCTATCCCAGCTCAGTTGCCCCTCCTGCACCATAATCGCGGTGGCTGTGGCCGCCACCGGCTTGGACACCGAGGCCAGGCGGAATACTGTATCCGGGGTCATTTTTTCCCGGGTGCCGGCGCGCTTAACACCATAGGCCTGCAGGGATTTGATTTGCCCCTGGGACACAATCACCACCGCCACCCCCGGCACATAGGGGGCAATTTGCTTGGCGATATAGTCTTCAAACTGGCTGACAAAGGCCTCCGGGTGGCCGGCGGGGTAGCGCGGCGCCGCTATGGGGGCGGTGGTAATCAGCGGGATTTTTTTGGCGGGGCGCGCTGCCGCTTCAGCCTTGGTATTGGCGGCGGGCTTGCTGGCCGGCGCGGGTTTGGCCGCTGGCTTGACGGGCGCTTTGGCAGCAGGTTTGGCGCTGGCTGGCTGGGCAGCTGCCGCGCTGCTGGCCAGGGCCGCCGCCCTGGGCTGGGCTGGTGCAGGTTGCGCAGCCTGGGGCTGAACTGTTGCGGGCTGCGCCGGGGCTGTTGCGGGCTGTGCCGGGACTGTTGCGGGTTGCGCCGGGCTTGGGGTTTGGCTTGGCGCGGGCAAAGGCTGTGCCGGCAAGGCCTGCTCTGCCGGAGCCAAAGGCTGCTCCGGTGCGACCGGCCGCTGGGTAAAAGGCATGGCCTGCACACTGGGGGCAGGGCTGCTGGCAGCACTGCTGCTGTGGGCGCTGGCCGCCTGCTGGAAGGGCAGGGCCAGGG
>CAMLRI010000157.1 GCA_946482385.1 uncultured Cellvibrio sp. | reverse complement strand
AGGTGGAAAAGGTTAACACCGGGGTGATCGACATGCTGATCAACAGCGACTTTATCCCGGTGATCGCCCCTATAGGCGTGGGTGAAGACGGCGCCTCCTACAACATCAACGCCGACCTGGTGGCCGGCAAGATCGCCGAATTCCTCAAGGCGGAAAAGCTGATGCTGCTCACCAACGTCTCCGGCCTGCAGGACAAACAGGGCAATGTGCTCACCGGCCTCTCCACCGAGCAGGTGGACGGCCTGATCGCCGACGGCACCATCTACGGCGGCATGCTACCCAAAATCGCCTGCGCCCTGGATGCGGTGAAAGGCGGTGTTACCAGCGCCCACATCATCGACGGCCGGGTCAACCACGCGGTGCTGCTGGAGATCTTCACCGATGCCGGCGTCGACACCCTGATCACCAACAAAGCCAAAGCCTAAAACCACCGGCGGCCAGGCCCTGGCCGCCCCCTTGCGGAAGCATGGATATGAGCAGCAGCACCGGCAAAACCCCGCGCCGCCAGCAGATCCTCGAATGCCTGGCACGCATGCTGGAAACCAGCCCCGGCGAGCGCATCACCACCGCCAACCTGGCGCGTGAAGTCGGGGTGTCGGAGGCGGCGCTTTACCGCCACTTTCCCAGTAAATCCAAGATGTTTGAGGGGCTGATCCAGTTTATTGAGGAAACTATTTTCTCGCGGGTAACAGTGATCCTGGCCGAGGAAAAATCTGCCCTCAAGCGCTGCGAAACCCTGGTGATACTGCTGCTGACCTTTGCCGAGCGCAATCCGGGCCTCACCCGGCTGCTCACCGGCGATGCCCTGACCGGCGAGACCGAGCGGCTGCGCCAGCGCATTGCGCAGTTTTTTGAGCGGCTGGAAACCCAGTTGCGGCAGATACTGCGCGAGGCGGAACTGCGCGAAGGCCTGCACCCGCAGCTGCCGGTAGCGGCGGCAGCCAACCTGATGATCGCCTTGGTGGATGGGAAATTGGTGGAATTTGTCCGCTCCAGCTTCCAGCGCCACCCTACCCAGTTCTGGCAGGAGCAGTGGCAGCTGATTGCCAAGGGGCTGCTGGAGGCCGCCCCCAGCGTGGTTGCTGAATCGCCCCAGGCTTAAGGGGATGCCTGGGAGCTGCTAGCTGGATTCCGGGGTGCCGCCTGGGGCGGCAAGCCGTTGATTTCAATAAACCGCTGTAAATCGGCATCAAACTTGGCCGACATCTGCTGGTATTCGGCTTCGCGCTGCTGGATCTGCTGCTGGATATCGCGCTCTTCCTGCTCCAGGTCGCTGATGCTTTTCAGCATATCGGCGGGAACTTCCCGCCCGCTGCGCTCCACCCCGGCCGCGCGCTCCTGCGCCTGCACCAGGCGCTGGCCGGCACTGGCCAGGTTGGCCTGCAAAATATCAATATTGCCGCGCAGGCTCTGCAGGTTGCGCTCCTTGGCGGCGGCTATATCTTCCACCCGGCTGTAACTGCGGCGCAGCTGCAAATCAATGCGCGCCTGCTCCTCTTTGGCCAAACGCGCCTGGCGCGCTTTTTCCGCCGCCTCGCCCGCCAGGGCGGGGGGCACGGTTTTCAGCAACTTGCCCGACAGCGAGAGCACATCGTAGCCGTTGCGGGCAAATTCCGGCGGGATTTTGCTATCCAACACCAGCACGCCCTGGTCGTTTTTGTAGCGGTATATCACCTTTTCCGTATTGGCATTTTTGGGCTGGCCAAACGCCAGGCTGCTGCACAACAGCAGCAGCACCAGGGTTTTCAATCGCAATAGGGTCAATTCAGTCATAAGGCTCTTCAGTAACACTTAAAGATCGACACCATAGGCCGCGCGGTAGCGCTTGATACTATCTACCAGCGACTGCTGGCCGGGTTGGTCTTCCAAGTAACGAATAATATGGTTGAGGTTGATGATGCTAATCACCGGCACCCCAAAGCTCTGCTCCACTTCCTGGATGGCCGATAGCTCCCCCTGGCCTTTTTCCTGGCGGTTCAAACCTATCAATACCGCTGCCGGTTTGGCGCCGGCTGCCGCAATAATGCCCATCACCTCGCGCACAGCGGTACCAGCGGTAATCACATCGTCGACAATCAGCACCTTGCCCTGCAAGGGCGCGCCCACCAGGGTGCCGCCTTCGCCGTGATCCTTGGCCTCCTTGCGGTTGTAGCAATAGGGCAGGTCGCGGCCATGCTGGTCGGCCAGGGCTATGGCCGTAGTGGCGGCCAGAGGAATCCCCTTATAGGCCGGGCCGAAGACTATATCGAAATCCACGCCAGCGGCCGTGATCGCCGCCGCATAATGGCGCCCCAGTTCCGCCAGGGCACTGCCGGTTTGAAAGCGGCCTGCATTAAAAAAGTAGGGGCTGGTGCGGCCAGATTTAAGCACATACTCGCCAAAGCATAAGGCTTTGTGCTTAAGCGCCAGCTGAATAAAATCGGATTGGTACTTTTCCATGCAAACTTCCTGCAAATGAACTAGTTTTATCATCACAAAGAATAACAAGAAGGCAGCCGGGCCATGTACCCGGCTGCCATTTGGCGGAAGCCATGCCGCCAAATGTAAGGATGTGAAAAATCGTAACGCCTACCACAAAAAACCCGGCAGTAACGGTAACACAATCACACTCGGCTCGGGTATGATACACAGTCCATAATCAAGGGGCTAACATGAGAGTTATCAGTCTTAGCGTCGATGGTATTTTTCAAGCGGCGCAGCGCGGCCTATTTACATGGCTCGCCAGTCAGGATGCAGATTTCATTTGCCTGCAAGACCTCCGCGCCCTTGAGCGCGAACTGGAAAAACCCGAATTTCAACTCAAGGGTTACAACGCCTATTTCTTCGATTCCGGCACCAAGCACTACAACGGTGTGGCGATTTATACCCGCCTGCAACCCAAGGCATTAATCTACGGCCTGGGCTTTGCCTCGGGTGTGGATATGGAAGGCCGCTACTTGCAGGTGGATTTTGAACAGTTGAGCGTCGGCTCGCTGCTTGCGCCCAGCGCCAGTTCCGAACTGGAATCCCAGGAAGTCAAAATCAAATTCTTTGACGATTTCCAAGCCCATTTGGACAAGATCACCCGCAAGCGCCGCGAATATATTTTCTGTGGCAACTGGCAGATGGCCCACACCCCCAAGGACGTGAGCAACAGCACCGCCAACCAGCACAATTCCGGCTTTTTGCCCCACGAGCGCCAATGGCTGAGCCAATTGTTCAATCAAATCGGCTATGTGGATGCCTTCCGCAAGGTCAACAAAGACGCCGACGAGTACAGCTGGTGGCCAAGCGGCACCAAGGGCGAGGGCGATGGCTGGCGCACCGATTTCCAAGTGGTATCCAACAGCCTGGGCCATAAAGTGGAATACGCCACTATTTACAAAACCCAGCAGTTTTCCAGCCATATGCCGGTGATTATTGATTACGACATAGAGCTGTAACTATCGTCATCGAAGGTACAGACCAACAAAAAACCCGCTGCAGTCACAGCGGGTTTTTTATTATTCACTGGCAATAAAAGCCTGCAACACCCGGTTTAAAAACCGCCGCCCCAGTGGGCTTGGCCTTATATAGCCAGCCACCTCTTCCACCAACCCTTGACCCAGCAACTGGCCCCAAGTATCTGCCAACAACGACCAATCCTGGCCGGTGCGCTGCTGGAAATACGCCTTGGGCACACCGTCATTCAAGCGCAGGGCGTTCATCATAAACTCCAGCGGCAGGGCTTCGGGCAGCAACAAATCACTGCCGCCGCCAAATACATTTTGGTGGCCGCCCAGGTTGGTTGAAATTTTTTGTGAACTGGCCGCCTCCAGATAATGCTTGGGCAAACGGGTTTTCCACAGGCGCAATATGTTATTGCTCGCCGGCAAAGTAATTTTGCCGTGGGCGCCCGCGCCTATACCCAAATAATCACCAAACTCCCAATAATTGAGATTGTGGCGCGCGCGCTTTTTATGGCGCGCATAAGCAGAAATTTCATATTGTTCATAGCCAGCTGCCGCTAACAATTCAATGCCGGCATCCTGAATATCGGCGAGGATTTCCTCTTCGGGCAACACCGGCGGTGCAGAATAAAACGCGGTGTTTTGTTCGATGGTCAGTTGATACCAGGAGAGATGCTCGGGCGCCAGGTCGATTGCCTGCTGCAAATCCGCTTTGGCAGCATCAACCGATTGCTCCGGCAAACCGTGCATTAAATCCAGGTTGATATTGTCGAAGCCTGCTTTTCGCGCCACGCCCACTGCGCGCAGCGCTTCATCGCGCCCGTGCACGCGGCCCAGCAATTTTAATTGCTGGTCGTTAAAACTTTGGATACCAATGGAGAGGCGGTTGACCCCCGCCGCGCGAAAGCCGGAAAATTTTTCCTGCTCAAAGGTGCCGGGGTTGGCCTCCAGGGTAATTTCTATATCTGGCTCAAAACCGACAATCGCTTCTGCATCTTGCAATATTTGGCCAATGGCAGCAGCCGACAACATACTCGGTGTGCCGCCGCCCAAAAAAATACTGGTGAGCTTGCGCCCCTGAGCCAGCACCTGGTCCTGCTGCAAATCAAAACGCAGGGCGCGTACATAATCCGCTTCGGGCAGATCATCGTTAGCTTGGTGGGAATTAAAATCGCAATAGGGGCATTTGCGAATGCACCAGGGCACATGGATATAAAGCGCCAGCGGTGGCAGTTGTAGCGACATTTTAGTTACCGGCACCTTGTTGAGCGCTGCTCAGGGCAGATAATTTTTGCAGTAATTCCTGCATGGCTTTGGCGCGATGACTGATGCGGTTTTTTTCCTCTTTGGCCAATTCTGCCGAGGCGCAGCCGTGACTGGGCACAAAAAATAAAGGGTCGTAACCAAAACCGCCCTGGCCGCGCGCTTCCTGCAGGATAATGCCCTCCCAGGTGCCGTGGCACAAAATGGGCGTTGGGTCTTCGGCGTGGCGCATAAACGCCAATACCGCGTGATAGCGCGCCGTGCGCTTTTCGCTGGGAATGCCGGTTAACTCCTGCAAGAGTTTGGCATTATTGTCGGCATCCTGTGCCGCTTCACCGGCGTAGCGCGCCGAGTAGATACCAGGGCGGCCATTGAGCGCATCCACTTCGATACCTGAATCATCGGCCAGCGCCGGCAGGCCGGTTTTGGCGCAGGCATAACGCGCTTTGATAATGGCATTTTCCACAAAGGTCAGCCCGGTTTCTGCGGCGCTCTCGCTAAAAAAATCCGATTGCGGTACCACCGCAAAACCACAGCCGCCGAGCAAATCCTGAAATTCGCGCAGTTTGCCTTGGTTGCCACTGGCCAACACAATTTTATGCATGCTTAACACCTGGAATTTATTAACAGAAACAAAAGGCGCCCTCAGGCGCCTTAGCTCGATAGCTGATTTACCCAACGCACTTCGTAGCGGTTTGCCATGGGGTAAAGGGTTTCGAAAACGCAGTGAATACATCCATGTAGCTCCTTCGCGTCCTCCCTGACGCGAAGGTTTCGAAACCCTTTACCCCACGTCAAACCCAATAAGTGCCACACATCAATCTGTATAAAGAGTGCGATTAAATTTCACCGTCATGGGGGCCCGCTCAGCCACTACCACCTGCACGTCAAAATGCAGCACCTCTTCATTGGTAAACACCAAGGGGGCCAAATAATAAGTGGCCTCGCCTTCGCGGATTTCAATAAATTTTAAAGTTTGGCTTTGCTGCATTAAATTTTTAACCTTGCCCGTTACCTGCACCGGCAAACCCAAGCTGGTAACACCATTTTCGGTTTTGGTCAGGCTGATATTCACCAGCGCGCGGTCGCGGCCGCGCACCAACTGGTAGGTTTCCGCAACCTTGGCAGGTACATGGCTGGAATTGAATACAGTGTAATGCAGGGTGTAAGGGCCAAATTTCTCGCTGGTGCTGATTTCTTTAGGCTGATCAATTTGT
>CAMLRI010000156.1 GCA_946482385.1 uncultured Cellvibrio sp. | reverse complement strand
AGGCGCGTCATTTTGTGCACGGCCTCGCTCAACCCAAACAGCTGTAAATCGCGACTGTAATGGCCCAACACCCGGGGAAAAGCGCCCCACAAACGCGGGTGGGGCAGCGGGTCCTTGGGCAAACCATCGGAGCCAATCATGGTCAGCGGGTGCGCCAAAATTCTTTGCACATCGCGCTCGTCCATACCGTGGTAAACCGCACCCGCCGGTTGCAAGCGCTGCGCCGCTTCATAGAGGCTCACACCCCAATCCCGCGCAATGGCCGCCAGCTCGCGCCCGCCCTGTTGCGGATGCGGCTCGCTCCAGGTAATCACAATTTCAAAATCTTCCGTCACCTGCTGCAAATCCAGGGTGGAAGAACTGGCGCTATAGGGATAGGCATCCCAACCCACCGGCTGCTGCGCCGCTGCATTTTCCAACCTGTGCAACACCTGCTGGCTGCGCCCCCAGTTGCCGGCGCCGGCGCACTTCACATGGGACACAATCACCGGCACCGCCGCCTGGCGGCCGGTGGCAAAGGCTTCATCCAGCGCCACCAAAATGCCATCGAACTCAGTGCGCAAATGGGTGGTGTAAAGCCCGCCGCATTCGCGCAACTCTTGCGCCAATTGCTGCACTTCTTCGGCGCTGCTGGCGATGGCCGAGCCATAGGCCAAACCGCTGGATAAACCCAGGGCGCCCTGCTGCAAAGCGCTGCGCAATTGCGCGCGCATCTGCGCAATTTCCGCCGCATTGGCAGCGCGATCCAAAGTATCCATATGGTTGTTGCGCAGCGCTGTGTGGCCCACCAGCGCCGCCACATTCACCGCCGGCTGGGCGCACTCAACCGCAGCGGCATAACGGGCAAATTCGCCGTACACAAATTCGCTGGGCGCGCCTAATAAATTCATCGGGTCGGGCAATTCCCCGCGCAGGCTGACCGGGCTGGCGCTAATGCCGCAATTGCCCACCACCACACTGGTCACCCCCTGGGAAATTTTTGCCAGCATCTGGGGCGCGCGTATTACTTCCAGGTCGTCGTGGGTGTGCACGTCGATAAACCCCGGCGCCAACACCCAACCCGGCGCGCAAATTTCCTGCTCCGCCCGGGCATCGGCCAAATCCCCCAGGGCGACAATTTTTCCCGCGGCAATAGCCAGGTCGGCGGCGAAAGGCGCTTGCCCCGAGCCATCAATAATCTGCGCCTGGCGGATAATCCATTCGTAAATCACAGCCAATCCCTAATCGCCCAGGGGCAAACGGTTATCGCCACCGCGATATTCATCCAGGGCAAATTTCACCCGGCGCAATAATTCCTTGCTGTCGCTTTTGCGCAGCAGCGCCAACTCGGTGGCGAGAATATCCACCGCCAACAGCAGGCCGTAGCGCGACGCCGATGGCTTAAAAATAAAATCTGTTTCTTCCGTCATCACCGGCAACAAAATATTGGCCTTGGCTGCCAGGGGCGAATGGGGCGCGGTGAGCGCAATAATTTGCGCACCGTATTGCTGGGCGATACTGGCCACCTCGAGAATTTCCGGCGTGACACCGCTGATGGATAACAACACCAGTACATCCTGCTCGGTGAGGGTGGCGGCGAGCATGCGCAGCAATACCGGGTCGTGATAGGCGGTTACCGGCAAACCCAGGCGCGCAAAACGGTATTGGGTTTCGTCGGCCACCATGGTGGAACCGCCGCCCATACCGCCGACATAAATCAGCCGCGCTTTATTCAGGGTGTTGGCTGCCGCGCGAAAATCTTCTTCCACAAAACAGCTGAGGTGGGCGCGCAGGGTAGATTCCACTTCGCTGCAAATGCGCGAGTAAAAAGCGCTTTCCTCCACCGCTGGCAAATCGGCCAAAAAGCGGGTGCCCACGGCGCTGGCCTGGGCCAGTTTTAATTTCAGCTCGCGGATATCCTCGCAGCCTACGGATTTGGCAAAGCGCGAAATAGTGGCGGTGCTGACCCCGGCTTTAGCGGCCAACTGGTCGATACTGGCGCTGGCGGCAAAGGCGATATCCTCCAAAATCACATCGGCAATTTTGCGCTCGGTGGCCGACAGGCGATCGCGATTGCTGCGGATGTGATAGACGATGTCGAACAAATTGCTCATATAAATTCACTCACACAAAAACTAAAGAATGCTGGCCAACAGCAGCACAAAACCCAGCGCCACCAGGGAAATAATGGTTTCAATTACCGTCCAGGTTTTTAAGGTTTGGCTCACGGTCATGTTGAAATATTCTTTGATCAACCAAAAACCGCCATCGTTAACGTGGGACAAAATCAGCGAGCCGGCGCCAGTGGCCAACACCAATAATTCCGGGTGGGGGTAATTGGCTGCCAGGGCGATGGGCGCCACTATGCCGGCGGCGGTGCTCATGGCCACTGTGGCCGAGCCGGTGGCGATGCGCATTAGCGCGGCGACAAACCAACCCATCAACAGCGGCGTTAGCGCCATGCCCGATGAAAAATCGACAATTTCCCTGGCGATGCCGGCATCCACCAAAATACGATTCAAACCACCGCCGGCGCCCACCAATAAAGTGATGCCCGCCGTGGGCGCCAAACAATCCTGGCTGAATTGCAAAATGCGATCGCGGCTAAAACCCCGCGCTATGCCCAGGGTGTAAAAACTCACTAGGGTGGCGATTAGCAGTGCGACTACCGAGTTGCCAATCACCAGCAGCACATCGTTGGCGGTACTGCCCGGCGCGGCGATTTGGTTGGCCCAGCCGCCCAACATCATCAGCAGCACCGGCAATAAAATGGTGCAGAGGGTAATGGCAAAACCCGGCAGCTCGCGCGCGCTTTCATCCTGAATAAATTGCGCTTCCAAGGGGTTGTGCGCCGGCAGTGGCACCCGCGGGGCAATCCACTTGGCAAAGATGGGCCCGGCGATCATCGCCGTGGGTACGCCCACCAAGAGCGCGTAAAAAATTGTGCGGCCCACATTGGCCTGGTATTCGCCCACCGCGATCATGGCCGCCGGGTGCGGCGGCACCAAACCGTGCACCACCGATAAGCCCGCCACCATGGGCAGCCCCACTAACAACAGCGATGTGCCGGTGCGGCGTGCCACGTTAAAGGCAATAGGCACCAGCAGCACAAAACCCACTTCAAAAAAAATCGGCAAGCCCACCAAAAACGCGATGCACATCATCGCCCAGTGCACATTTTTTTCGCCGAACCAGCGAATTAAAGTGCGGGCAATTTGTTCCGCGCCGCCGGACTCGGCCATCATCTTGCCGAGCATGGTGCCCAGCGCGACTATGAGGGCAATATGGCCGAGGGTTTTACCCACGCCCGCCTCGTAGGCGCCCACCAAATCTTTGGCCGGCATACCGGCCACCAACCCCAAGCCCAGGGACACCAGGGTGAGCGAAATAAACGGGTTCAAACGGTAGCGCGCGATTAACAAAATCAGCGCGATAATCGCCATGGCGGCGTAAACCAATAACCAGTGACCGGGACTTAACAGGGATGTCATTGCCAACTCCAAAACTATTGTTATTTGTGATCCCTAGAAAAACGTCTCGATAGCTTCAACTACCTGATACTGGTCATTCACCAGCAACAACTGCCGCCACTTATCGAAGGTTAAACAGGGGTGGGATATGTCGAGCGCGAGCATATCACCCACCTGTAAATCGGCATCGGCAGGAATCGGCATAAACGCGTGCTGGTCCATCATCTTGGCCAACCGCCACTGGGCGGGCGCGGCCACCGGCAACTCCATCTGGCCGGGGCGAAAATGCAGCGCGGGCACTGGCAGGCCGGCATCGAAAGCGGCATCGCGCTTACCCAGGCCGACAATGGCCAACCCAGGTTCCGGGCGCGAAGTCACATAGGCCCACACTTGCAGCGCCGGCAGCAGGCTGGTGTGCATGGCCCGCGCCACCGGGTTGCTGGCGGCGATGCGGGCGGCGGCCTGCTGGTAAATGCCCACATCGTGGCTGAGGTAGCAGCCGGGGCGCAGCACCACATCCAGCGGGCGCCCCAGCTCCAGCGATGACCACTCCTCCGCCACCAAATCAAACCAGGCGGAACCGGCGCCGGTCAGCAGCGGGGTGGCGCAGGTCAGCAGCTGGCGCTGCGCCAAATCCACCAGGGTGTGTGCCGCGCGGCGCAACAGCTGGCGAATCTCGGCCGCATCGTTCAATACCCCTTCATATATTTCTATCCCCGCCAGCTGCAGGCCGGGCCAGCGGGCAATTTCCTCCAGCAGCGGCTCCAGCCCGGTGTTATCGCGCAGGCCACTGCGGCCGCCAGCCACACCCAATTCAATTAATACGGGCAAGGGCCGCCCGGTGTTGGAAAAAAACCGCCCGAGCTGGGCGGCGTTAAGGGGACAATCAACCAACACAAAACACTGGAACTGCGGGTTTTGCAGCAGGCGGGCGATGATCGCCATATTGGCCTTACCCACCAGCTGGTTAGCCAAAATCACCCGCTGCACGCCAAAGGCATAGGCCGCCTGCACCTGAGGCGCCGTGGCCAGGGTAATACCCCAGGCACCCGCCGCCAGCTGGCGCTGGAACAGCGCCGGGCTCATGGTGGTTTTACCGTGAGGCGCCAACTTAAGGCCGTAGTGGCGAATAAATTCCTGCATCCAGGCCAGGTTATGGGCCACCCGGCCCTGGTTCAGCACCGCCACCGGCAGGCTCACCTCCTCCCGCAACAGGTTCCAGCCCAAACCCGCCACCTGCCCCAGGCCAATACCCGCCGCCGGCAACTCACCCAAGCCCTTATGCACCGGCAACAAAGGCCGGGACACCAGGCATTCTTGTAAATTATTTTCAGCACTCATGGACAAAAACCGCTCAAATAGGGGTTAATCCGTAAATTATTTACAGGCTACCACCAAAATTATGCCAAGAAAAGAAAGTTTTTTACATTTGTGCTGGGAAAATTGTAAAGATTGGGAAAGTTATTTTCAGGGAAGATATAAGGGTTAGGCCGGGTGGGGATGGGCTTATTGTTTTGTTGACACCTATTGGGTGGGGCTTTAGTTTGGGTGAGGACTTGGCTGTATATGATGCCGACTGCGGCTTGATATTGGGTTAAAGGAGGCACCGAGGGGAGCACAACTGGGAAAACAGAACCTAATGTATAACTAGAACTCCAACCCCATCTCTACGGCCAAATTTATTCTGTACATTCGAATATTAAATGTGTGTGAGTTAAAAAGTTTTTAATTCGCAGTTTTGTAAGCAAAACAAGAGATTCTATCGAATGCATATTATTGAGCAGCAATTTGGGTTAGTTCATGATTGTATGCGCGCTTGCGTTTATGCTGACTACATTAATAGAAATGCCCCACAAGGGGGAGCCTGGGAAAGCATAAAGGATATGTGTTATTCGGATGCGATAATTTCCTGGGCAAATATATTTGGAACAGACAAAGAGAAAACTCACTGGAAGAAATTGGTGGAGAATTTTCGTTTTGTGAATTTCGATAAAATTAAAGTGTTTTCTCGTGAAATGATAGTCACTTACTTAGATATTTCCGAAGCAGAGTGGGTCAGCTTCTGGAAGCTTGTAATCAAAACTCGCAATAAGCGAGTTGCGCACATTGATACTGAGGTAAGAATTGAAAATCTTCCTAACATAACATGGCTACTACAATCTGCATACTTATATCGCGAATGGCTAATTGAGCTACTAAAACTTGGTCAGCGTCGTGGTTTTGCAATAAAAATTACAGAGCAAAGCTCAACATCAGTACTGGAAAAATTTAGATCTGAAATTGCCAACATAGTGAATTAAAACATGTAGATTTTTAATATGAGTGGCGAATGCCACAAAAATTCTGCAATTTAGTTTTTCCTGTGGCAGGCTAATAAAATGAAAAAAATAACTCTATGGCTATTCTTAGCAAGCCTATTGATCGCAATAATTTTCAGCCCTTTAATTGCCACATTAATTA
>CAMLRI010000155.1 GCA_946482385.1 uncultured Cellvibrio sp. | reverse complement strand
CGGCGAGCACGTCGACGTCGAGGTGATCGACGAGGCCGCGCGGCGCCACCGCGCCATCCGCGAGGCCGTTCTCGAAGAGGGATGCCGCGGCCTGCACGTTGCTCGTCGCCGGCAGGTGCGCGTGGTCGGGCAGTTCTTGCGGTGGGCCATAGTGGCGCGCCTGGGCTTGGCGGCGCGCCAGCTCATCCGGATCTGGCTGGTGCGGTTGCTGTTCGCCGCTGAGGATGGCGTTTTCCATATTGCGCCGGGTTTCTTCCAGGCTGCGCATAATTTCTTCGTTGTGCAGTTGGCGGCGAATGTCATCGGCGCCTATTTGCCGCTCGATTTCGCTGCGGGTATCGCGCAGGCTGCGCTTGAGCCTGCCAATCCACAGGCCGATGGTGCGCACCGTTTCCGGCAGCTGTTCCGGGCCTATCACCACCAGGGCGACAACCAGGCACAGCAGCAGCTCGGTAAAGCCTATATCAAACACGCTGGCAACTCACTCAGTGTTTGTGTTCGGTTTTTTCGGTGTTGCTAGCCGCTGTGGCGGTGTTGCTTTTGTCTTCCACGGCGGCAGGCTTGTTGGCCTCTTCTTTGTTTTTGTCGGCTTCGTCGCTGCTCATGGAGCTTTTAAAGCCTTTGATCATGCTGCCCAGGTCACTGCCCAGGCTGCGCAGGCGCTTGGTGCCAAATAGCATCACTACTATGGCGAGAATAATAAGCAGTTGCCAAACACTGATACCACTAATACCCATGATGAAATCCTCGTTATGACTGTGGATTGCGCGCGGCTTTTTCGGCAATGCCGGAAACATTGAAGCGACGCGCCAATTCGTTAAGCACATCCTCGGCGGAACTGCCCAGGTGCGAAAGCATTACCAGGCTGTGGAACCAGAGGTCGGCGGTTTCGTAAATCAGCTCGGCGTTGTCGCCGCTGATTTGCGCATCCTTGGCGGCGAGAATGGTTTCGGTGCACTCTTCGCCCACTTTTTCCAAAATTTTATTCAGCCCTTTGTGGTGCAGGCTGGCAACGTAGGAGGTGTCCGCTGCGGCATTTTTGCGCGCGGCCAGTATCTCTGTCAGTTGTTGCAAAACATCGTTATTCATAACACTTCTCGCACTGGCTACTCGTAAATCTCGGCGGGATCTTTTAAAACCGGGTCGACGGTGACCCAGGCTCCGCCTTGGAGCACTTGGTAAAAGCAAGATTCGCGCCCGGTGTGGCAGGCAATGCCGCCACATTGTTCCACTTGCAGTACGATCACATCGGCATCGCAGTCGAGGCGGATTTCGCGCACCCGCTGCACATGGCCGGAGCTTTCGCCTTTGTGCCACAGTTTGCGGCGCGAGCGCGACCAATAAACCGCTTCCATTTTTTCGCTGGTGAGGCGCAGGGCTTCGCGGTTCATCCAGGCCATCATCAAGATGCGTCCTGATACTGCGTCCTGGGCTATGGCGGGCACCATGCCATCCGCATTCCAGTTTACGCTATCGAGCCAATCTTTCATGGTATTTATCCCAGATTTTGCAGACTTATTGCGCCACTGCCGCCAGTGCCTTGAGGCAGTTGGCGCGCAGGTGGGCGGGGTTGATGGTGCCCAGCAGGGCGCTGGTAACGCCGGTTTTGTTGAGGGCAAATGCCAGGGCTTGTTGCAGCGGATCTGCTACCCCCGGGGCGGGCGCATCATGGCAGATATGGCCGCTGGCGAGAACTTTTTTTAGCAGCACCCCGCAGCCGGCGGCCTGGCAGGCGTCTATCACGCCCTCTTCCTCGGTGTGGTCGCGGTGGTAGGTGACCATCACCGCATCGCACAGCGCTGCCGCGCGCTGCCCGCCTTCCAGGGTTTTACTGGAGATGCCCAGGGCGCGGATCCAGCCTTCCCGTTTCATCTGTTGCAGGCAGTCGAGCACTTCGGTTTGTTCGAGAATCTGCAGGTCGTTGCCATCTGAGTGGATCAGCACCAGGTCGAGATAGTCGCTGCGCAAACGGCGCAGGCTGCGCTCCAGGCTGTGGCGGGTGTGGCGGGCGCTAAAGTCGAACCAGGATTTGCCCTGGGGGGAGAAGGGGGTGTGTTCAAACTCCTCGCCCACTTTGGTGCAGATCAGCCAATCCTGGCGTTCGCGCCTGAGTAGCTCGCCCAGGCGCTCTTCGCTGTAGCCATAGGCGGGGGCTGTATCGAGCAGGTTGATGCCCATGTCGCGGGCGCAGGCCAGCAGTTCGCGCAGCTGCTCGTCGCTGGGCAGGGCGAAGTCGCTGGGGTATTTCAGGTTTTGGGTGCGGCCAAATTTCACCGTGCCCAAGCCAATCAGGCTGGGGTGCAAATCGGTTTGGCCGAGGCGGCGGCGGGGCAGCATCAGCGGTGGTCCTCATCATCGGCGGCGGGAAACATCAGCGCCAACCGCTCCTCGGCACTCATGGCCGGGGGGAAGGCTTGCTCCCAAGGGGTTTTACCCGGTTCGGCCAGGGGCAGGTAGGGCGCCAGGCTGGTACGTGGCGACGGGCTGGCAGCCGGGCCGGGTTGGATGGCATCCGCGTGCAGCAGGGCCATGGCCTGGTTGGCCAAATTGGGGGCCAGGGTGAGCTTGGTGGGCCAGGCAACCAGCAGGTTGGCGGCGCCGGGGGCGGCGGCGATAAAGGCATTGTCGGGGCGCAGCAGCCCGGGCTGGCGCGGTTCGGCGCGGTTGATCGGCAGGGTGGCCCAGCTGGCACCTTCGAGGTTGACCCAGGGGATAAGCTCGCGCAGTTCGGCTTGCGCCAGTTGGATCAGTGCCTCTGGTTCCATGCCGGCGCCTTTTTCTGCCAGGCTGCCGCCCAGGTACCAGATGTGCTCGCCCAGGGGCAAGCGGTGGCTGGAAATGGTCAGGCGCGGGCTGGTGTCGGCGCCCAAGCAGTGGCCGTAAAAATCAAAGGGGTGGTTGTGCTTCACCATCACCTGCTGCAGCGGGCGCAGCTGCATGGCGGGCCTATCCAACCCCAGCTGCGCCAGCAGCCCGGCGTTGCCCTGGCCGGCGGTAAAGATAAAGCGGCGCGCCTCTATGCAGAGGGCCTGTTCCGGCGTGTCCACCAGCAGCCGCACCTGGCCCTGTTGGTCGCGCTCCAGGCGGGCGCAGCGCCAGTCGATTTGGAAGCAGTGGCCGGCGATATTGTTGGCCAGGTTGGCCACCAGGCTGGGCACATCCAGCACCAGGTCGTCGAGCTTGTAGAGGCTGCCGTTAAAATCCGGGTGGCGCAGCAGCGGCGGGCGGCGGTCATCGGCGACGGGTTCCACCCGGCCGCGGGTGAGTTTGCTGGCGAGGAAGCTGGTCAGCTTGGCGCTGATGCCCTGGCTCGACCACATAAAAAAGTGATCGCTGAGGATGCGGGTATCGCGCAGGTCGACATCGCCTTCGCCACACAAGCAGTCGCGCCAGTGGCGCGGCATATCGGCAATGGCTTCCGAGGCGCCGGTCAAGCTGCCCGCCAGGGTGTATTTCATGCCGCCGTGGATCATGCCCTGGGAGGCCAGGGTTTGGTCGCTACCCAGGGCTTTGCTGTCAAACAGCGCCAACTGGTAGCCGGCGGCGCGGGCGCGGTTGGCCAGCCAGAGGCCGGCGACACCGCCGCCGATCAGGGCGAGGTCGAGCTGGATGGTCTGGCGTTGGCGCGCGGCTAGGTGGCTGGTCATAGTGGCGGCGGAGTGCGAATTGGGGCGCGCAGTATAAGCGTTTCGCTGGCGAAATACCCTTATTGATCTGAAGGTTACTGCTGGTAAACTGCGGGCAATTCCGAGCCTTTTCGAGCCCTTATGTCCGTTAAATTACTCCTGACCCAAGCCGCATCACCCCTGGGCGCCGCCCTGGTTCACGACCTGGAACGCGAGCCGTTTAGCCTGTTGTTGCCGGCGGCGGGCGAGGTGGATTGGGCTAATCAGGAAGCGGTGGCGGCTTATATCCGCCAACGGCGCCCGGCCCTGGTAATTAATAACCAGGCTTGGGATGAGTTGGGTAGCAGTGCAGGCTGTGCGGCCTATGTGGCGGCTGCCAGCCATGTGGCGCAGGTTTGCGGCGCTGAGAATATTCCTTTGATTCAGATTTCTGGCTATCAAGTGTTTGGTGGCGATAGCAAAAGCACCCACAGTGAAAAAGATACGCCCCAGCCCACTACCGAGCGCGGGCGGGCCCTGGTGTTGGCCGAGCAGCAGCTGGCGGCGCTGGCACCGCGCCATATCTGTTTGCGGCTGAGCTGGGTGATCGGCGCCCAGGGCGATAACCTGCTGACCCGGCTCCTGGGTGGTTACCTGGGCGGTGCGGCGGTGCGCGCCAACCGCCGCTTGCGCGGTGCGCCTACCAGCCTGGGGGATGTGGCGCGGGTGCTGGTGGGTTTGGTAAAGCAGATTGGCTGCGGTGCGGAAAACTGGGGGGTGATGCACTATTGCTCGGGCGATGCCTGCACCCAGGAGGAGTTTGCCGAGCAGTTGTTGCAGTTGTTGATCCAGCAGCAGCTGCTAACAGCTGAACCCAGTTTGACCATTACCGACGAAGAAAACCCCGAGGAGCCGCCCAGCGCCATACTCACCTGCCGGGTAATCCGCGATTGCTTTGGGGTACAAGCCCGCTCCTGGCGCCCCAGCCTCTTGCCACTGGTGAAGCAGTGGCTGCATCAGCACCCCTCGCATTAATCGCCGCAAGAGAGCCTGCGCATTCGGCGCTGGCTCAAAAACTGTATTTCATCTCCATTAACCAGTATTCCGTCGACCATACCGCCTGGTAGCTCAGCCCTGGGCTGAGCGGCTCGCTGCCGCCCTGGTATTGGCCGCGCAGTACATCCAGCATGCTGTTTTTGAGTTGCTTGCCCAGCTTGAGCGACAGGGCTTTGCCGCCAGATTCCAGCTGTTGATAGCGCTCCAGCAGGCTGGGCGAGGGGGCTTCGCCCGCCGCTTGCAGCCAGTGGCTGGTGCGTATGGCCTGCAGCAACAGGGCTTCGCTGTGCTGCTGTTGGCACAGGGCGGCCTGGCTGAGGAGCAGGGCCATAGCCAAGCCCAAGAGGCGGCGCAGGGTGAATTGACGGCGGGGGGAGAGGGCTGCTGCTGTCATCTTGGCCTCGGGCAGTGCACGGGTTGATCAACATGGGATCAGTGTGCCCGGACGCTCCGGTCAAATCTGTCGACCAGTCATATCCACTTAGACGGCTTATTTCTTAATTGCTGGGTCTTAGGCGATTTTGATTGTTGCTATAACCGGTTGATACAAAAAAACCGCGAGTCCTAAGATCTCGCGGTTTTTTTGAGGGCTGCTGGTGCTGGCGGTTAGATGCGCTGGAACACCAGGGTGGCGTTGGTGCCGCCAAAGCCGAAGCTGTTGGACATGACGCGGTTGAGCTTCACCCCATCCTGGCGCTGCAACACAATCGGCATACCTTCCGCTTCCGGATCCAGGGTTTCGATATTGGCAGAGGCGCAGATGAAGTCGTTTTCCAGCATCAGCAGGCTGTAAATCGCCTCTTGCACGCCGGTGGCGCCCAGGCTGTGGCCGGTGAGGGATTTGGTGGAGCTGATGGGAGGAATGGCGCTGCCAAAGGTTTCTTTAATGGCTTTCAGCTCGGCCAGGTCGCCCACCGGGGTGGAGGTGCCGTGGGAGTTGATGTAGTCGATACTGCCATTCACAGTCGCCAGCGCCTGCTTCATGCAGCGCACTGCGCCTTCGCCCGAGGGGGCAACCATGTCGTAGCCGTCGGAGGTGGCGCCATAGCCAACCAGTTCGGCGTAGATCTTGGCGCCGCGGGCTTTGGCATGCTCGTACTCTTCCAGCACCAGGCAGCCGCCGCCGCCGGCGATGACAAAGCCGTCGCGGTTGGCGTCGTAGGCGCGGGAGGCCTGGCCGGGGGTTTCGTTGTACTGGGTGGAGAGGGCGCCCATGGCGTCGAACAGGGCGGTCAGGGTCCAGTGCTCTTCT
>CAMLRI010000154.1 GCA_946482385.1 uncultured Cellvibrio sp. | reverse complement strand
ATATCGGCAACTCGGCGCTGGGCTCCTCCATCGAAGAAGAAGTGGAAAAACTCACCTGGGGTGCGCGCTGGGGGGCGGATACCGTGATGGATTTGTCCACCGGTAAAAACATCCACGAAACCCGCGAGTGGATTATCCGCAACTCCCATGTGCCCATCGGCACCGTGCCTATTTATCAGGCACTGGAAAAAGTAAATGGCATAGCTGAAGACCTCACCTGGGAAATTTTCCGCGATACCCTGATTGAACAAGCAGAGCAGGGCGTGGACTACTTCACCATTCACGCCGGTGTATTGCTGCGCTATGTACCCCTCACCGCCAAGCGCGTTACCGGTATTGTGTCGCGCGGCGGTTCGATTATGGCCAAGTGGTGTCTCGCCCATCACAAAGAAAACTTCCTCTATACCCACTTCGAGGAAATTTGCGAAATTATGAAAGCTTACGACGTAAGTTTTTCACTCGGTGACGGCCTGCGCCCCGGCTCCATTGCCGATGCCAACGACGAAGCCCAGTTCGGCGAGCTGGAAACCCTGGGCGAATTAACCCAAATTGCCTGGAAGCACGATGTGCAGGTGATGATTGAAGGCCCTGGCCATGTGCCCATGCACATGATCAAGGAAAACATGGATAAACAATTGGAAGTTTGCCACGAAGCGCCCTTCTACACCCTTGGCCCTCTAACTACCGATATTGCGCCCGGTTACGACCACATCACCTCCGGCATAGGGGCGGCCATGATCGGTTGGTACGGTTGCGCCATGCTCTGCTACGTAACCCCCAAAGAGCATTTGGGCCTGCCCAATAAAAAAGACGTTAAAGAAGGCATCATCACTTACAAAATCGCCGCCCACGCCGCCGACCTGGCCAAAGGCCACCCGGGTGCCCAGCTGCGCGATAACGCCCTCTCCAAAGCGCGTTTCGAATTCCGCTGGGAAGACCAATTTAATTTGGGCTTGGACCCGGATACCGCGCGCTCTTACCATGACGAAACCCTGCCCAAGGAATCCGCCAAGGTGGCGCACTTCTGCTCCATGTGCGGCCCCAAATTCTGCTCCATGAAAATCACCCAGGAAGTGCGCGATTACGCCGCGCAGCAGGGTATGAATGTGGCGGGCATCAGCGAAGATCAATTGGTAAAAATGATTGATGTGGAAGCCGAAATGCAACAGAAGTCGAAAGAATTCCTGGAGCAGGGCGCCGAGATTTATCACAAAGTATAAGGACAATTGCAATCATGATTAACAAGCCCGCCTTCACCCGCGCCGACGTAGAAATTATTCGCCGCGAGGAAATGTACCAGCGATTTTTTCGCGTAGAAAAAGTCTTCCTGCGTCACAAATTATTTGCCGGCGGCTGGGGCAAGGAAATCGGCCGCGAATTATTTTTGCGCGGCGAGGCGGTGGCGGTAGTGCTGTACGATCCACAGCGCGATTTGATTGGCCTGGTGGAGCAGTTCCGCATTGGCGCCATGGATGAACCCAACGGCCCCTGGTGTTATGAGGTGGTGGCGGGCATGTTGGAAGTGGGCGAAGCGCCAGAGGAAGTAGCGCGCCGCGAACTGCAGGAAGAAGCCAATGTGGTTCCCTACCAGTTGGAATACATCTGCAATTATCTATCCAGCCCTGGTGGCAGTGATGAAAAGTTGCATTTGTACTGCGGCCTGTGCCACCTCGACCAGGCGGGCGGCATTTACGGCCTGCCGGAAGAAGGTGAAGACATCCGCGTGCATGTACTGGCCGCCGATGATGTGTTTGCCGAGCTTTACGCCGGCGCCTTCAACAATGCAGCGGCACTCATCTGTTTGCAGTGGCTGCAAGCCAACCGCCCGCGCTTGCGTGCTGCTGCGCCCAAGTTGGCTGGACAGGAATAATTAGGCCCGGCAATTGACTTGGCCGCTACCCTGGCCAACACTTGCAACAGGCTTGTGCTTTGTTGAGCCTTCCATTTTTGTGGCTGGTTTTATTTCCTATGTTCAGATTGCGCGAAGACTATTCACGCCGCCAACAAGTAGCTCCCAAAGAGTTCTACAAGGTTAACCTTCCTTTGCAGATGGCCGAATGCGAGGCCAACTACCATCGCCTGCAAAAACTGCTGGCTGGCTGCTGCAGCGACCAGCTGGAGTTTATGGTGCAGCGGGGCAATACCCAATGGCTGCACCGAATCCAGGTGGTTGAGCGCTCGCGCTATACCACTACCCTGGTGCTTAGCCTGGAATCCAGCCAAACCTCCAACTGGCTGAAAATGCCGCGCCTGACGGTGCGTATCTACCAGGATGCGCGCCTGGCTGAGGTACTCGCCTGGGAGGGGCATAAACGCCTGCGCCCGCGCTATTTCTATCCCAACCCCAGCATGTACCACAGCGATGAAAAGCTGCAGATCAACCAATTCCTGGGGGAGTGGCTGACGCTTTGTTTGGCTCAGGGCCACAGCCTGGATGATGTTTCTATCAGCTTGGCCAGCGATTAATCCATTAGTGTCGGCTAGGTCACACTCGGTATGCCGGAAAGCTTGCAAATACTTGTATGCATGTCGGCTGGGCGGCCAAATAACCCTTTTTAACGGCTGAGTGGGCTGGCGGAGGCGCAAATTAGCGTATATCGTTGCCGAATCAGATCCGGTGCTGTGCCTGAGGTATTTGTTCAGCGTCCCCGGTATTAACCTGAATCCATTGAGCAAGGGACAACAGCAGCAGTGCGCTTGATACAGATTACCGATTGCCACCTGGGGCCGCTGCAAAGCGAGTCGCTGTTAGGCTTGAATACGGATCAAAGTCTCGATGATGTGCTGCAGCTCATCCAGCACAATCAACCCTCATTCGACGCCCTGATTTGCACCGGCGATATTGCCAGTGCCGGGCACCTTGCCTGCTATCAGCGCTTTGAGCGCATGCTGCGCCAATACTTCTCCCAGCCCCTGGGCTGGCTGCCTGGCAACCACGATTCGGCCGATATTATGGCGCACCCCAGTTTGCAGCCCCTGGCTGAGGCGCGGCTGATGGCGTTGGGGCAGTGGGTCATTTTATTGTTGGATTCCAGTGTGCCCGGCCAGGTATATGGCCAGCTGGCCGCCAGTGAATTGGATTTTTTGGAGCGCATGCTGATCAAGCACGCCGATAAGCATGTGATGGTGTGTTTGCACCACCAGCCGGTGCCGGTAGGTAGCGACTGGATCGACCAGTACATAGTGCGCAATGCCGAGGCGCTGTTTGCCCTTACCGATAACCATCCCAATATCAAAATCATCAGCTGGGGCCATGTGCACCAGGAATTCAGCGCCCAGCGCCAGGGGGTACAGCTGTTGGCCACGCCTTCAACCTGTGTGCAATTCAAGGTGGGCAGCCAGGCTTTTGCGGTGGATCAGCTGATGCCCGGCTACCGCTGGTTTGAGCTGAATGACGATGGCAGTTTTAGCACCGGGGTAGAGCGGGTCACCGGCAAGCAGTATGTGATCGACTACAAATCGGCAGGCTATTGATTCGGCCTATGGCGGCTCTGCTCTATATCCACGGTTTTTTAAGTTCCCCCCTATCCCACAAGGCGCAGCAGGTACAGCACTGGCTGGCCCAAACCCATCCCGATATCCGGTTTTATTGCCCCCAGCTGCCGCCCTATCCGGCGCAAACCCAGGCGATCTTGCAGCGCCAGGTCGAGCCTTTGCTATCCGGCCCTGTATACCTGATGGGCAGTTCCCTCGGCGGTTTTTGGGCGACCTGGCTGGCGGAAACCTACGATCTGCGCGCCTTGCTGGTTAACCCGGCGGTGCGCCCCCAGGCGTTTATGCCCGCCTACCTGGAGGTTGACCTCAAGGGCTATCACACGGATCATAGCTACCGCCTTAACGCCGGCCACATCGACGAAATTATTGCCGCCGATGTGCCCGTCAACCGCCACAGCAATTACTGGCTGCTGGTGCAAACCGGCGATGAAACCCTCGATTACCGTCAGGCTGTTACCAAATACCAAGGTTGCCGTCAAACCATTGAGCCAGGCGGCGACCACAGTTTCCAGGGCTTTGAGCGCTATCTTGAGCCAGGCCTGGCGTTTTTGCGGGGCGCATGACCCGCTTCAGTTGCAGAGACAGATAAGAAATTTATGGCTAATTATTCCGCAGAAGATATTGAAGTACTCACGGGATTAGACCCGGTAAAAAAACGCCCGGGCATGTATACCGAAACCACCCGCCCCAACCATTTGGCGCAGGAAATTATCGACAACTCGGTGGACGAAGCCCTGGCGGGCCACGCCAAAACCATCGAGGTTATCCTCCATAAAGACAACTCCGTCACCGTTACCGACGACGGCCGCGGCATGCCGGTGGATATCCACCCCGAGCAGGGCAAGCCGGGGGTAGAGGTGATTTTGTGCACCCTCCATGCCGGCGGCAAATTCAGCAACAAAAATTACCAATTCTCCGGCGGTTTGCACGGCGTGGGGGTATCGGTGGTAAACGCGCTTTCCGAGCAGTTGGAAGTCACCATCAAGCGCGATGGCAATGTGTACCGCATGGGCTTTGCCAATGGCGATAAAGCCACCGAGTTGGAAATTATCGACACCTGCCCCAAGCGCCAAACCGGCACCAGTGTGCGCTTCCTGCCCAATCCGGTGTATTTCGATTCGCCCAAATTTTCCGTAACCCGCATGCGCCATGTGCTGCGCGCCAAAGCGGTGTTGTGCCCCGGCTTAACCGTCAGCTTCCTCGATGAAACCACCGGCGAAAAAGACCTCTGGTACTACGAAGACGGTTTAAAAGATTACCTCGCCGGCGCCACCCAGGAATGGATCAGCCTACCCGAACAGCCCTTTGTCGGCGATTTTAAAACCCAACAAGAAGCCGTGAGCTGGGCCGTGCAATGGCTGCCGGAAGGCGGCGAGCTGGTGCAGGAAAGTTACGTCAACCTCATCCCCACCGCCCAGGGCGGCACCCATGTGAATGGCCTGCGCACCGGCCTGATGGACGCCATGCGCGACTATTGCGAGTTCCGCAATTTAATTCCGCGCGGCATTAAACTTGCCCCCGAGGATTTGTGGAACAACTGTTGTTTTGTGCTCTCCTACAAACATTACGACCCGCAATTCTCCGGCCAAACCAAAGAGCGCCTCACCTCGCGCGAAGCCGCGGCTTTTGTCTCTGGCATAGCTAAAGATGCCTTTGCCCTGTGGCTCAACCAGCACACCGAAGAGGGCGATAAGCTCGCCGAGTTTTGCATCAACAATGCGCAAAAGCGCGTGCGCTCCGGCAAAAAAGTCGCGCGCAAAAAAGTCACCCAAGGCCCCGCCCTGCCGGGCAAATTGGCCGATTGCTCCAGCGGCGAACCCGCGCTGAGCGAATTATTTTTGGTAGAGGGCGATTCCGCCGGTGGCTCCGCTAAACAAGCGCGCGACCGCGAATACCAGGCGATCATGCCGCTGCGCGGTAAAATCCTTAACACCTGGGAAGTGGATTCCTCGGAAATCCTCGCCAGCCAGGAGGTGCACGATATTTCTGTGGCCATAGGTATGGATCCAGGCAGCGAGGATTTAAGCGAGCTGCGCTACCACAAAATTTGTATCCTCGCCGATGCCGACTCCGACGGGCTGCACATTGCCACCCTGTTGTGTGCGCTGTTTGTAAAACACTTTCCGGTGTTGGTGCGCAACGGCCATGTGTTTGTTGCCATGCCGCCGCTGTACCGTATCGACATAGGCAAGGATGTTTACTACGCCCTGGATGAAAGCGAAAAGAACGGCATACTCAACCGCATCGCCGCCGAAAACAAAAAGGGCAAGGTAAACGTGCAGCGCTTTAAAGGCCTGGGCGAAATGAACCCGCTGCAATTGCGCGAAACCACCATGGCCCGCGACACCCGCCGCTTGGTGCAACTCACCATCGATGACGCCGACGAAACTCTGCAAATCATGGATATGATGCTCGCCAAAAAACGCGCCGGCGACCGCAAAGTCTGGCTGGAAGAAAAAGGTAATTTGGCGGAAGT
>CAMLRI010000153.1 GCA_946482385.1 uncultured Cellvibrio sp. | reverse complement strand
TATGGGAACGGCCAGGCTCTGAAATATTCGTGATAAGACCCTCAACCAACTTTGGTTCTAGCAAATACTGATCAGTTACCAGAGGAATCCATATTAAAAGTGCAACAACCCAGTAGATTATTCGTTCTTCCATAGCGATAGCTCTAACGTTTAATTATGCGTTTTTTAACTTATTGCGAGCATATTTTATGCCCAATAAATACAGAAGATAAAATGCAACCCAAGTAGTCGGAAAGGCGAACATATGCCACTGCCAGAACAAGGAAACTAAACCAGGAATTTCGTGAACAGCGCCGGCGAATACACCTATTGCTAAAATCACACCAAATGGAACTGGTACCACTACAACTGTGGCCGGGGCAAACGAAGGTGTTAGCAACACCATTGATAATGTTGCGAACACCACCGGACGAAATTTTCTTTTGCTAAACTTTGTGGCTCCCCCTATAAACACCAACAAAAACAGCAAGACCACTAAGAATATAAATATCATCTCCATATTTTCCTGACTTTACGCATAAGATTTTTCCCCTGCTGCTGATTGTTAGCCATTTTTTTCACCTCCAGCATTATTGTATATTTGAGGAAGAACTGAAGCAGGATCAACTGTTGCCTGCGCCCGCAGTCTTTCGGCAACCGCTACTGGCATATCGCCGTATTTGACGGCACCTCGAATATTTCTTAGCGCCTTCTTTACTTGCTTGTGAAATAGATATTTTTCTGCCGGCGTTAACACTTGGTTAATAATCGCAGCAAGAGCACTAGACAAACCGAATAACAAAACAGCAAGCGGATTACTTACCCAAAGATTCTTGGTGATTTCGTTAGTGGACGCCGCCGTCAAGAAACCGCAGCTTGTAATCAGGACCATCAGCCCAAGTTGCATATAGCGGTAGGATCTTTCCAACTTTCGGGTTCCAGCCAGCTTGGCTTCTAGCTCTTTCAGAAATTCTTCTTTCATTCAAGTCTCCGTTTTTTAGCTAACGCTGAGGTAACCGGAAATTCAGATGCGGGGCTGATCAAGCCCTGCATCTGAATTGTCCGTATTGACCGATTTGTTAGCCCTTGGCTGGCGCTCCAAGGTACGCTCAAGAAGATGACGAGAAAACATCATCATTTCTTCTATTTCAAACATTCTCTCTTTGGAACGACCTCCCATTTCCCATAAAAACGGGCCATGTGTGATACGCTCAAAAAGTCTATAAAATTGCTTGAGATTATCAGCCGCATCAGGATGGCCAGATTCCAGTTTTCTATATGCCTCTGCCGCCAATTCATACAACCACGGAAAATCATCCTTTAGAAAGCTTGCAACTATTAATATGGAAATATTGCCGCTAGCATCTTTGCCAGAAACATGAATAAGCTCGTCGAGCATCTTAGGATGCAATCGACGATTACGGCGGCGAGAGGCTGGATTGTCTGGATCAATTCTTTTTTCTATGCGGGCAGGAAGATCTTGAAACATCACTTTAATTTCTTCGAATATTTTTGCCACAGAAGACTCATCTCTATCTTCCTCTGGTGAATCAGTTTGGCGCGGAGCCTCCAAGAGAGGAGCTACTTTTTGCTTAAATGATTCCACTTGCATACGAACAACTTCTCTGTCTGGCTCCGCATTTGGAATCCTGCTAACCAACTGAATCACCAAGCGAGTCAACGAATCAACATCGTCATCTAGATTTTGAAACTGGGCGAATGGCCCTGTAGCCGCCACATTGAGGCCGATTCCTAACGCAATCCCGTGAACAGGTGTATCTAACTTCCCCTTCGCTACGCCTGCTTCGAATAAGATCCAAGGCCGATTTACACTATGTGGTGTAAGCAAGCAGACAACATCCGAAACTGTTTCGAGCTTTTTCATGATCTCGGGATACCATTCAACACCATATTCAATTCCTTGGTTTCCTTTCTTGTCCGAAGAGCGAAATGACTTTAATACGCCGGCACTTACGCTACTTAGCAGTCGACTGAATGCTTCTGCAATCTCGGCATCTCGTGTGTCGTGACTAATAAAAACCAATGCGCCAGCGCGTCGGGGTGCTGCACCAGACTCATCTGCATTTTTATTTTGTGATTCCATTTAAATTTTCTCCGAACCATTTAGGGGCTAACATTTAGATAAAAACCACCGAACACAATTTATTGCCAACAATATTAATTAACATGCAACAAAATGCGCCAGCAAACCTGACACAATTCAATTAACCGCCTGAATACAAACCAGCAGGCCGTTTATGCCAACCGCAGCAAATTTAGCCCCCGGCAGGTGGCAAATATTTCAGCAACGGCGGCGGCAGCCAGCCGAGTAGTGCCACCCGGCTTTTGTGCCAAAACACCGAGAGCATTAGCAAAATAAAGCCGATAAAAATACCGGATACGGCGAGGCTGGAACCGGCCAAGCCATTGGCATTGAACAAGGTGTTAAACGCATAGAGCACATAAATTAAGGCGGAAACCATTAAAGCCCGGCGGTCTACCGCTATGGATACCATGGCCAAGACTGTATACACCGCAATAACAAAGATCACCGCGTGGGGGTCGCCCTTGCCATCCAACATACCCTGGGAAGCAAATACGGGGTGCACAATCATGGGGGCGGCTAACAGGTGCAGCCAAAAGGCCACGTCGGATTTGCGTGTGGTGCGCGCTGTGTCCTGCGAATCCCAGTACATGGCCAACAAAAATGTCACCAGGCCAGCGGCGCAAATAACGTAATGCATTTTGGCCCATGAAAAATCGTTAACCCCCAGCAATATCACCAGAGTGGTAATTAAGGTGCCCACGCCTGCAGCAACGGTGATGGGCACTTTGAATTGCCACCAGTGGGCCCAGGCTGCCAGGGTGCCGCCGGCAAAGGCGATTAGCATGCCGGTATCTTTAGCGACAAAACTGGTGTTTACCAACATGGCCGATAGGCCGCCAACCACGCTGATAACAAACGCTGCCAAAAAAAGTATGGCGGGCAACGCCAATTTTTTACGGCGCACAAACAACACCGAAAGCGCCCAGGAAATAATGGCAGAGATAAAAAAGCCGAACTCAGGCCCCAACTGGCCAAATACCCAGCCCGTAGAAACCAGAAAAATAAATGCGGCAATGCTGACAAAAATATCGTTAAAACCGGAAATCAAACGAAAGTTTTCTTCATCGGCTGGCTGGGTATTGCCCAGGTCGGCGATATGCTGGCGAAATTTATCGACGGCGGTTTTATCGAATATGCCCGCTTTAACAGCGAGATATAAATCCTCATCGGTATACAATTTGGAATTCTCCTTAATGATTTAAAAATCGGCTGGCTAATCATTTGACTGATTGGAGCGGGTTTTGGTTTTTTATAGGCCGCTCAGCTTATACGTATCCACACCATTCCCACCAGCCCCACCCACACACAATAGGCCAGCGCCGGCAGCAGGGTTAGGCGAATAATATCGCCTTCGCGGCCGCTGAGTTTTACCACCGAGGCGGCCGCGACCACATTGAGCACGCAGATCATATTGCCGGCATTGGCGCCGAGCATTTGCAGGGCGAGCACCAGGTTGGCGGGCAGATCACTGGCCAGTGCGGTTTGCTGTTGCAGGCTGGCGAACATCATGTTGGAAAAGGTGGAGGAGCCGGCGATAAAACTGCCGAGGGCGCCGATAAAAGGGGCCACCAGCGGCCACTGCTGGGCGAGGTTATCCGCAGCCAATTGCGCCAGTTCTTGCGGCATGGAACCCAGGCCGGCGCCGTTGCTGGCGGAATTTAAAAAAATGCGCACCATGGGCACAGAGGCCCCCAAGGCAATGCTGGTGGGCAACAAGCGCGCGAAGGATTCGCGCCACACCTGGCCGATGGCGGCGCGCGGCAGGCGATAGGCCAGCATGACCCCAAGCGCCACCAGCACAAACAGGGTGCCGGGTAGGTAGAGGGGCGCAATGCGCGTTGATATAGATGTGCCCAACAGCTGCGGAAATTGCCATTGCAAGCTTTGCAACCAGGCTTTGAGCGGCAGCGCATCTACCCGCGTTAACACCAACAAAACTGCCACCAGTAAATACGGCAGCCAGGCCTTTAGCAAACTCATGTTGGCCTGCGGCGGCATAGGTAGCTCGGCTGCGTTTGTATTGGGCAGGCGCCATGGCTGGGCGGGCAGCAGCCAGCGGCGGCGGGCGGCGGTGACCACCAAAGCCAGGCCCATCAAGGCCCCCAAGATACTGGGAAACTCCGGCCCCAATAATCGCGCTACCCCATAGGCGGGCAAGGTAAAAGCCAGGCCGCTGAACAGAGCAAAAGGCCACAGGGCCAAGCCCTCGCGCCAGCGTTTGTTAGCGCCAAAAAATCGGGTGAGCAGCGCCACCATTAACAGCGGTAACAGGCTGGCGGCAAACAAGTCGATGCTGATTGCGGTTACCGCTACCTGTTGCAGCTGCTCCTGGGCAATACCTGGCACCCCCTGGCCGATTCCCACAATCACCGGCGTGCCCACAGCACCAAAGGACACAGGGGCGCTGTCGCCGATCAAGGCCAAAGCCACTGCCGCCATGGGCGGAAAGCCCAGTGCCACCAACAGGGGTGCCGCTATGGCGGCGGGGGTACCAAAGCCACTGGCACCTTCCAGAAAGGCACCAAACAACCAGGCGATGATGAGCAACTGCACCCGGTGGTCGGGGGAGATATGGGCAAAGCCGTTACTGATCACCGCCAAGGCGCCCGTGGCCTTTAGGGTGTTAAGCAGGAGTATGGCGCCCAGCACTATCACCAAAATAGTGAAGGCAATCAGCCAACCCTCAATAATGGATGCCGCCAATTGCACCCCCGGCACCTGCCACACCCATGCGGCAAACACCAGGGTGATGAGCAAGCTCAGGGGCATGGCGCGGGTGGCCGGCAGGCGCAGCAGCACCAGTAATAACAACACCGAACCCAGGGGCACCAGGGTGGTCAGGGTTTGCAGCAGGGTCATGGGCAGCTCCGGTAATCCTTGGCAGATCAGGCTACACCTTAGCCGAGCACCGCCGGTTTACAAATATCACTACCCCGCCCCTACCCCGATTGCTATAGTGCGCGCCCTGCCGGATATGGTTTCACCAACCATATCCGCAAGCTGCAAATCTACCCCCCTAACGAAATAGATGCATCCGCCCCGGCGGAACGAGTTGTTATGTCTGCCCCCGAAATGATCCAGCCCGCCAATGCCACCCAGCCAATGCCAGGTGCGCTTGAGCAGTTATCCACCCGTATTGCCTTTTTAATTACCGGCCTGGCCATGTCGGCCTGGGCGCCGCTGGTGCCTTTTGCCCAGGCGCGGCTCAATGCCAGCGAGGCCACCCTGGGGGCATTGCTGCTGTGCCTGGGGGTCGGCTCGCTGTTTGCCATGCCGCTCACCAGCCCTTTGGTAAACCGCTTTGGGTGCCGTCGCGTAATTACCGCCACCCTGGCGCTGATGTGCGCCAGCCTGGTGTTTTTGGCGATTTCATCCAGCGTTTTTACCCTGGCCATCAACCTGCTGGTGTTCGGTCTGGCCCTGGGCGCCACCGATGTGGCCATGAATATCCAGGCGGTGATTGTGGAAAAGGCCAGCGGCCGGCGGATGATGTCGGGCTTCCACGGCTTTTACAGCCTGGGAGGCATCTTCGGCGCCCTGGCGATTAGCGGCCTGCTGTGGTTGCAGCTATCGCCCTTGCAAGCCCTGGCCCTGGTTACGGCGGTACTGGTGGTGATGCTGGTTTACGCCGCCCCCAAACTCCTGCCCTATGGCAACCCAAGCAGCGACGCCAGCGGCGAGCGCGAACCCTTTTTTGTGCGCCCGCGCGGCAAGGTGCTGCTGCTGGGCTCGCTGTGCTTTGTGGTGTTTTTGGCGGAGGGATCGGTACTGGATTGGAGCGCGGTATTCCTCACCAGTGTGCGCGGTGTCGACCCGGTTCAGGCCGGCCTGGGCTTTGCCGGTTTCTCGGTGGACATGACCATCGACCGCCTTACCGGCGACAGAATTGTGCAAACCCGGGGTGGCAAACGCGTTT
>CAMLRI010000152.1 GCA_946482385.1 uncultured Cellvibrio sp. | reverse complement strand
GTCTTTCATTTGGCGCAATATGCCGAACACCTCGGCGGCAGTAGCACAGGGGTGGCCAAGATAGTTTTCGGCGACAGAGCGCAATGCGGGTAGATGACAGCGTAAAAAAGGGTTGGTTCGCTTTTCCTCGCCCATTTGGCTGGGCAGGGTGATGGCTTGGTGTTTGAGTTTTTCCCGGATATGGCTGAAGCGTTCTTGTAGCGCCGCGTTGTCCGGCTCCAGGCTGAGGGCAAAGCGCAGATTGTTAAAGGTGTATTCATGGGCGCAGTAAATGCGGGTGGTGTCGGGCAGGGCCGCTAGCCGCTCCAGGGATTGCCACATGGTTTCAGCACTGCCTTCATAGCGCTTGCCACAACCGCCGGCAAAGAGTGCATCGCCGCAAAACAGGCTGGGGGGCTGGCTGTCATCTCCCGCCCACCAATAGGCAATATGGTCAAGGGTATGGCCGGGCACGGCAATCACCTGGAGCTGTATCCTGCCCAAGGTCACCAGGTCGCCGGCCAGCAGCGGCTGGGTGATCCCGGCAATCCTGCTGCTAACAGGGCCGTAGACGGGAATATCCCGGTTGCGGGTTAGCTCAACCAGACCGCCGACATGGTCGCGGTGATGATGGGTAATCAAAATACCCGCCAAGTGTAATGAGTGCTGTGCCAAATAATCTGCCACAGGCGCGGCGGCGCCAGGGTCTACTATAAAAGCCTGGGGGGATTGGGCGTCTGGCTGGATCACCCAAAAATAGTTGCTATCCAAGGCGGGAATGGGATTAATAGATATCATCTGATAACTCCGGTAATACCACTGCGAATAGATCGCGTAATGCCGCTTGGGCAGTTACCCCTGCCGTGGAGGCCTATATGGCAAGAACAATGATGCGCTCAGCGCAGCGCCTGTTACTGCGCATCACCAACCTGTGGAAAAAGCGCTTTGGGGTCATGCCCACGCGCGATGCCATCAGCGATATGAGTGATTGGTTTGAGTCGCCCCTGGGCAAAGCCCTGTTGCAGGAGCAGCAAAAGCTGGTGGCGGAATCCCTCAGTTGTGTGTTCGGCTACCACCTGATGCAACTGGGCGTGAGCGGTCGGCTCGACATGGGCGAGTCAGTGCGAATATCCCACCGCTTTATTTTACATCCCCAATGCGAGCAGCAGCCGCGCCTAAGCGGGCTGGCAGATTTTAACCATTTGCCCCTGGCATCGGATTCCATAGATGCGGTGATTTTGCACCACACCCTGGATTACACCCAAAGTCCCCATCATTTATTGCGCGAAGCGGCGCGGGTGATTATTCCCCGGGGGCATTTGGTGATTATCGGCTTTAACCCCTGGAGCCTCTGGGGTCTGGGTAGTTACCTGGCGCGCTTTTTTTCCAGGCAGGCGCGCTGGCGCTACCAGTACCTGCGTTTGGGGCGCTTGCTGGATTGGTTGAACCTGGTGGATTTGGAGCCAGTGGCTATTCATCAAGGGTTTTATCGCCCGCCCTTGGCGCACCCCTGGGCGATTCAGCATTTGCAATGGCTGGAATCCTGGGGTAAAAGGTGGCGCCTGCCCTGGGGGGGCTTTTATATGATAGTGGCGCGCAAAGATCACCGCGTGCTCACCCCCCTTAAGCCTGCCTGGCAGCGGGTAGTGCCTTTATCTGGCCTGGTAGCCAACCCCGGCCTGGGGCGCGGGGTAAGGCCGGTATATCCACTCAAGACAAAGAAGAATCCTGTTGAAGATAGTCGAAATATTCACTGATGGCGCCTGCAAGGGTAACCCCGGCCCAGGCGGTTGGGGCGCCTTGTTGCGCTACGGCCAGGTTGAAAAATCGCTGTACGGCGGCGAAGCCAATACCACCAATAACCGTATGGAGCTGATGGCGGCCATTGCTGCCCTTAGTGCCCTTAAAGAGCCCTGCCAGGTGGTAATCACCACCGATTCCCAATACGTGCGCAAAGGTATTACCGAATGGATGGCGGGCTGGAAGCGCAATGGCTGGCGCACGGCGGCCAAGGAGCCAGTGAAAAATGCCGACCTTTGGCAGCAGCTGGATGAGCAAAACCAGCGCCATCAGGTGCGCTGGGAATGGGTAAAGGGCCACAGCGGCCACCGTGAAAATGAACTGGCCGATGCTTTGGCCAACCGCGGCATTGATGAACTTTAATGGCGTTGCCGAAACGGAATAGAGCGGAATAGATAGATGCGACAAATCGTACTGGATACCGAAACCACCGGCCTGGAGCCATCCCAGGGGCACCGGATTATCGAAATCGGCTGTGTTGAGCTATTCAACCGCCGCTTGACCGGGCGCCACTACCACCAATACATCAACCCGGAGCGCGAAGTGGACGCCGGCGCCTTTGCGGTGCACGGCATTAGCAATGCCATGCTGGATGACAAGCCGGTATTTGCGCGTATTGCCGCGCCTTTCCTGGAATTTATCGGCGATGCGGAGCTGATCATTCACAACGCGGCCTTCGATATCGGCTTTCTCGATCACGAATTGAACATGCTTTACCCTGGCTTTGGCAGTTTGCGCGAGCGCTGCCCGGTGATTGACAGCCTGTTGCTGGCGCGCAATAAGCACCCCGGCCAAAAAAATAATCTGGATGCCCTGTGCAAGCGTTATGGCGTAGATAACTCCCAGCGCGACCTCCACGGCGCCTTGCTAGACGCCGAAATCCTGGCCGATGTTTACCTGGCCATGACTGGCGGCCAAACCAGCCTGTCATTGAGTAGTAATAGCGCCAAAAACGACAGCGGCGCCGGGCATGAATCGATCCGCCGCCTGCCGCCAGGGCGCCGGCCGCTACCTGTGATTACGCCTACAGACGCCGAGCTGCAAGCCCACCAAGAGAAACTGGCCGCCCTTGCCAAAAGCAGCGGCGACAACTGTATCTGGCTTAAACCCTGATCGCTGGGCACGCTTGCCAAAGCGTGCAGGTGTCCCAATCGTAAAATAAAAAAATTTTCAGCTTTATCAAATGCTTAGCAACTTAAGATAAATCAGCTAAGCTTGTGAAACCCATTACCGGCAGGGATCTTAATTTCCATAAGGCGGATACACAGTGACCACAACAGAATCCTTGAATCTTGCATCCTTAAAAATGGTTCACGACGAACTGGTTGCCACCATAGAACAGGCGGCCACTCGCCTGGAGCAGTTTGCCCAGGACCGCAATAACGGCGAGCTGCTGCAAAATTGTATCGAGGCCATCAAGCAAATCCGCGGCACCCTGAATTTAATCCAGCTGCGCGGGGTGGACTTGTTAGCTGATGAGCTGCTGGCCCATATCACCGACATCACCCTGGGGGACGACCCTGCGCTCAACCCCAACCTGGAATTAATTACCGCCAGCTTTTTTATCCTGCCGCGCTACCTCGAATATTGTGCCCAGACCGGCCGCAGCATGGCGGTGTTGCTGATTCCCCATATCAATGAGCTGCGCCAGGCGCGCAAGGCGGCACTGCTGCCCGAGAGCCATTATTTCAACCAAACCCCCACCCAGGCGCAGCGCCAAGCGACGGCTGCGACTATTGCCAGCGAAGAGCGCCAGGCGCTGGTGCGCCGCTTGCGCCACATGTACCAGACCGGCTTATTAAACGTGTTGAAGAATGTGCAGCCCAAAGCGTCGCTCGGGATGATGATCCGCGCACTCGAGCGCCTGGATACAGCCTGTGCTGGCCACAATCTCAGTAACCTCTGGTGGCTTGGCAGCGCTACCCTGGCGGCGGTGGTGGAAAAGGGCATGGCACTGGGCAAAACCCGCCGCCTGTTGTTGAGCGCGTTGGATCGCGAAATAAAACGCTTGCAGCAAGAAAATGGCGCAGTGTTGGATCAGCCACTGGACGCCAAGCTGCAAAAAGAATTGTTGTATATCCTCGCCTTATCCCATTCCACTAGCGACAAAAGCCAAGCTGTATTGCGCGCCTTTAATATCCAGCCGCCCAGTTACAGCGAAGCGGAATTGGTGCGCGAAACCGAGCTGCTTAAAGGCCCCAGTGCCAACACCGTTGCTTCAATGGTTACTGTGCTGCGCGATGAACTGCACAGCACCAAGAATATTCTGGAGCGCGCTGCCCAGGGCGGTGCTGAGCTGCTCAATGAATCCCCCGAGCTGCTCGATACCTTGAAAAAAGTGGCTGATATATTGAAGGTGGTTGGCCTGGTGGTACCCAGCAACAGCTTGAAAGTGGAGATCGACAAAATCGCCCACTGGCAATCTACCCACGCGGCAATTTCCCCTGATGAAATGCTGCAGGTAGCCGACACCTTGCTCTATGTGGAAAGCACCATTGCCGGTTTGGGCAATGCCAACCTTTCCGATGAAAAAGTGGCGCAAATCAATGCGCTATCCCGCGATGTCGCCATGTCCAATAACCAGATTGCCGAAGCGGAAAAAATCGTGATCGACGAGGCCGAGGCCGGCTTGGTGTTGGTAAAGCGCGCGCTTTCCGCGTTTGTGGAATCCAATTACGACAAGGGGCATATCCACAATATTGTCGGCACCCTGGATTCAGTGCGCGGCGGTATGTTTGTGTTGGGCTTGCCGCGCGCGGCCAAAGTCCTGGCCGGTTGCATGCGATTTGTGGAAGAAGATTTATTGCAAAATGACCAGCATCCCTCGGTGCAACACCTGCTGGAAACCTTTGCCGATGCGATTATCAGCCTCGAATATTATTTGGATAGTTTAAAGCTGGACAAAAACGCCGATACCAGCGTGTTGCAAATCGCCGAAGAAAGCCTGCAAGCCCTGGGGTACAAGGTTTAGGGTGGCCAGTAAGCCAGACTCCCCGGTGTTCGATATGGGGCCAGCCGCAGCAGAGGGCATGCACCCTTACTATTTTGTGGTGGCACAACAGCAAGGTCGTTGCGAACAATTGCTCAGCAACAGCGCTGGCCAATTGCAATTGCTTAAGCGCGAGCAACTGCAACAGCTGCGCAACAACAGCAGTATTAATCAGGTGCTTGCTGAATTGCGGTTGGGGGCAGATGGAACGAGGGAGTACTGGGTTCTGGTCTGCGCAGGACAGGAGCTTGCCCCGGAATACCAATGGCAAGGGCTGCGCAGTTTTTTAGAGCAGCTGGATGCCAAGCTGTTTGCCCTGGCGGGGCGCGCCCTGCAAATTGCGCAATGGTTTTTTGATTACCGCTATTGCGGCCGCTGCGGCCAGGCAACCAGCCTGGATCCCCATGAACATGCGCGTGTTTGCGCCCCTTGCCAGCTGCGCTTTTATCCACGCATCAATCCCTGCATGATTGTATTGGTAACCAACGGAGAGCAATTACTCCTGGCGCACCATGTGCGCGCCTCCCGCCCTGTGTATACCACCCTGGCCGGATTTGTCGAAGCGGGCGAGCGGGTGGAAGATACCATTCGCCGCGAAGTGATGGAGGAGGTAGGTATAGAGGTGGACGAGGTTGAATATTTCACCAGCCAATCCTGGCCATTCCCCGGGCAGTTAATGCTGGGCTTTTTTGCCACTTACAAGTCTGGGGAGTTAAGGTTGGATAAGCGTGAAATTGTAGATGCAAACTGGTTCCGCTATGACAGCTTGCCACTTACGCCGCCGCTGGCTACTGTGGCGGGGCAGTTGATCAATACCTATGTTCAACGCTGTAAAAACCATAACAATCCCCGGTAGACATCCGCCTGGCAGGTGGTTTCACCAAGGGGCTACAGAGTGCCCATTTATTTAGGTAGGCAATTATGCTGTATACATTGATTACATTGTTTGTTGTTTTGTTGGCGGCCTATGTGGCCTATCGCGCACTGAAGCTCCTGGTTACCAGCAGCTGGTTTGTGGGCTTTTGCCGTGGCCTGTTTGGCTTGGGTTTACTCACATTAGCAGCCGTGTTGGCCGCCGTTGGCTGGGATGTATACAGCTACAAGCAAATGCAGCAGGAGCAGGTTGTTGCCACCATCAGTATTGAGCAAATTGAAGCCCAGCATTTTGATTTGCGAGTGGTAGATAAAGAGGGCAAGGAGGCGCTTTACACTTTGCGCGGTGATCAGTGGCAACTGGATGCGCGAATTATTAAATGGAAAGGCTATGCCACCACCCTGGGGCTCAA
>CAMLRI010000151.1 GCA_946482385.1 uncultured Cellvibrio sp. | reverse complement strand
TCACCGCCACACAGGCACCTACACTCAGGGAAATTCCCAGCAGCAGCAAAGCGCGCTCGCGCTGGTGGTTAAACCCCAGGGAGCGGGCGCTCTCCTCCCCCAGGCTGAGGGCGTCCAAAAACCGGCTGCGGCTGAGCATTAGCAAACAACCTATCAACGCCAGGGGAAAGGCCAGGGCCACATGGTCGAAATGGCGATTGGCCAGGGAGCCCATCAACCAAAACACTATTTCCTGCATGGCATAGAGGCTGGGGGCAAAGTTCAGGGCTACTGCAATCAGCGCACCGGTAATAGCATTCAACGCCACCCCGGCGAGGATAAGCGCCAGCATACTGGCGTGCAGGCCAGCGAGCAGGTACACCAGCAGCAGCGACACCAGCGCCCCCGTCACTGCCGCCAGTGGCAGCCAATACCAGGCCAGGGTCGCCACGCCAAAATAGAGCACGCACACAGCGCCAAAGGCGGCGCCGCTGGTGACCCCCAACACCCCCGGGTCGGCCAGGGGGTTGCGCAATAAACCCTGCATGGCGGCGCCGGCCATGCCCAGGGTGGCGCCTACAATCAGCGCCAGCAGCATACGCGGCAGGCGTATCTGGCCAATCACATTGGCGGCCAGGCTCGGCTCGCCGTACCAGGCATCGCGCAGCCCTTCCCACACAGCTACAGGGGCTGCCCCCGTGTGCAGCGCCAGCAGCGCTGCCCCCAGCAGCGCTATCGCCAGGATCAGCAGCAATCCGCCATAGGAAAGCTTGAGCGATGGCTTGGGTACTGGCTGTTGCTTAAGAGATTCCTTAGTCGCCACTGTGACTCCCGGGTAATGGATAGGTGTTAAGTTCTTGTTCGAGCGCCTGGACTACATCGCCCACCACCGGGGCGGCACAGCCGGACAAGCCCGCCGGCAGGGAGATAATTCTGAAGCCGGCACCGGCCAGTGCCGGGTGGCTAAGGTACTCCCGCGCCAGGGAAAAAGCGCTGGCATTGCTCTCTTCGATAATCAACAGCTCCGGGTGCGCCGCCAGCAGCAGTTCCAAATCCAGGGGCACATAACCCTGCATGCCCAAATCCACCGCCAGGTTATGCAGGCCCGCCAGCTCCATCAGTTCGTGTTCCAGGGTGCCCGCCCCTATGGCCACGCCATTGGATGAATACCAAAACACCCTGGGCGCCCGCCCCTTGAGCAAATGGCGCAGCTGTTGCAATTGCTGTAATTGTTGGTCGATACCCTGGGCAAAATCGGCGGCGGCGCGCTCCTCGCCCACCAGTTGCCCCAGTTCCCGCACCTGCTGGCCAATGCCGGCCAGGTCGCGCGGCATAGCCAGGCGCACCACTGGGTAGCCCAGCCGCTGCAACAGTTCCGTGGCGGCCAGGGCATCGAATTCACCGGCAATAATCACATCCGGCTTGAGCGGCACCAGCTCCTCGGCCAGGCCGTGGTTGAGGTGCATAGCCCCCAGCTGGCCGGCAATGGGCGACCAGAGGGGATCGGCGGTGAGATAACTCATGGACACCAAGCGTTCGTGGGGCACCAGCTGCCACAGCAATTGGTCGATACAGATATTCAGGGAGGCAATGCGCTGGGGCGCCGCCCAGCCCATGGGGCTGAGCAGCAATGCCAGCCAGGCCAGCCAGGGCTTAACCCGCAAGGGGGTTCAACCAGGCAGCGCCGCGCACACCGGAGGAATCGCCGTGCCGGGCTTGTTTGATGGGGGTATCGCACTCACCGCCGAACACATAGCGCGGCAACAACTCCGGCACCCGGGTGTAAATCTCGTCGATATTGGAGGCGCCACCACCCAGCACTATTACATCCGGGTCTATCACATTAATCACCGCCGCCAAACCCCGCGCCAGTTGGTCGTAGTAGTTTTCCAGCACCTGGCTGGCCAGGTCATCGCCCATGCGCGCCAGCTCGACAATCTCATGGCCCTTGCGCGCCTGGCCGGCGAGCATCTGGTAGGACAAACACAGGCCGGTACCCGATAAAAATGTTTCCTGGCAGCCGCGCTTGCCGCAATAGCAGGGACGCGTATCCAGGTCTGGCTGGGCAGTCCAGGGCAAGGGGTTGTGGCCCCACTCGCCCGCCACGCCATTGGGGCCCACCAAGGGCTGGCCCCGGTAGGCCAAACCGGCGCCGCAGCCAGTGCCCAAAATGCCGGCAAACACCAGTTCATAGCCGCGCCCGGCGCCGTCGGTCGCTTCGGATACCGCCAGGCAGTTGGCATCGTTGGTTACCTTAACCTGGCGCGCCAAATAATCGGACAGGTCGCGCTGGAAAGGTTTTCCATTCAGCCAGGTGGAGTTGGCGTTTTTCACCCAACCGGATTTGCGCGAAATAGTGCCGGGAATACCTATGCCCACCGGCAACTGTGCCTGCCCCGCCGCCGCTTCCGCCTGGGCCACCAGCCCGGCAATATCGCGCAGGGTAGCCGCATAGTCATCGCGCACTGTGGGAATGCGGGTGCGGAACAGCTCCTGGCTATCGCCGTTAAGCAGTATCACCTCGGTTTTGGTGCCGCCCAAATCAATACCAATTCTAAAATCTGTCATAAAACACCAGGCCTGAGGCCGCAGGGAAACACCAAGGCCGGCATTATAGGTTTGGCGCCAACAGCCGGGCAAATTCGGCAGGTTACCGGTTACACCTTCAGCTACAAACTACCAAGATGGCGAATCACCCAGTGGCAGCTACACTCAATCCATAATTTGTTGTTATATCGCGAAGCCCGAACATGACTCTACGCCCAACACAGCCATCCGCCAGCGAACGCCGCAAATTCAGCCGGGTTCTCTTTGATGCCAAAGTGGAACTGGTGCAAGGGGAGCATCACTGGCACACCCAGCTGGCGGATATCTCCCTTAAAGGCGCCCTGGTTCCCGAGCCTTTGGCCGATGGCTTTGACCCTGCCCTGCCCCTGCAACTCAATGTGGAACTGGCCGATAACACCCTGATTAGCATGCAGGTGCAAGTGGCCCACCAGCAGCGGCAGCAATTGGGTTTGGTTTGCACCAGTATTGATATCGACAGTGTGTGCCACCTGCGGCGCCTGCTGGAATTGAATTTGGGAGACGCCCTGGCGGCAGAAAGGGAATTGTCTGAACTGATCCATGCAGATTAACCACCCCCTGACTTTAGGCGACCCGTCAATGACAGATCCCCAAACCAGCCCCCCCGATGAACGCCGCCGGCAGCCGCGCCACACCCTGCGGGCCTACGCGCAAATGCAGTACTCCAGCAAAACCTGGGAAGCCCATGTACTGGATATTTCCAGCAGCGGCACCCGCCTGGCGATTCTAAGCGAGCACTTATTGCGCAAAGGCGATGCCCTGCGGGTGCAAATTATGCTCGATGACCTGGAAGGGCTGGACAACCCCAAAAAAAACCTGCAACTTCACGGCCGCCTGGCCCATGTGCGCGAACATATCCTGGGCTTTGCATTCCAACCGGATACGCCAGCCGATAAAAAATTGCTCGACGACCTGCTGGAACTTATCGCACGAGAAAACTGACCACCAGCAAAACCGCCCCCTAGCCGCAGTGGATGCCCTCAGATGTAAGAAGTCACCTATGCGCAGCCCACGTCTATTCACTTTTATGATTCTGCTCTGCTGGCTATCGGCCAACGGAATCAACACCGCCCAAGCGGAAGCGCGCCTGCTGCTCAGAACCCCCTCACCCAGCCTGCTGGAACCGGAATCCACCGGGCGTTTTTACATAGAAGCGCTAAAGCTGGCACTGCACAAAACCGCGCCACCCCACGAAGATTTCCAACTGGAGTATTTAACCCAAAGGGTTGGCCGCGAGCGGCTGCGCCTGATGGTCGCCCAAAATGACCTGGATATTATGTGGAGCAGCAGCACCCCGGAGCGGGAAGAGCAGTTGGAGCCGGTGCGTTTTAACTTGCTGCGAGGAATTAACGAATATCGCTTTCTGCTGATACGCGCCGAGGACCAAGAAAAATTTGCGCAGATTGACAACCTGGAGCAACTGCGCCAAATGCGCGCCGGTGCAGGTACCCATTGGAGCGACGCGCAAATTCTGCGCGATCATGGTTTTGAGGTGGCTACCTCCTGGAATCACGGCGGGCTGTTTCGCATGTTGAGTATTAAGCGCTTTGATTTTATGGCGCGCACTTACAACGAAATCCAGCACGAACTCGCCACCTACCCGGAATACAAGCTCGCCGCCGAAAACCATTTACTACTGCACTACCAGCAGCCTATTTATTATTTTGTGCGCAAAGGCAACCAGGCCTTGGCGCAGCGCATCGAACGCGGTTTGGCATTAGCGCAAGCCGATGGCAGCCTGGACGAGTTGTTTTTTAGTATCCCGGATTTCAAAACCACCTGGGATCACCTGCAATTACTGCAACATAAAGTGATTTACCTGACGCCGATTAACAGCAGCAGCGAGCCTACATCAAGCACTGGCAGCAGCGCCCCGGTGGGCTTATAAAGCCTCCAGCGCCTGCTGCAGGTTTTTTACGGCAATCACCTGTATGCCCAGGTCTTTATCCGCTGTGCGCGGCGCATTGGCAAAAGGCACTATGGCCTTTTTAAAGCCGTGTTTGGCGGCCTCGCGCAGCCGCTCCTGGCCGCTGGGTACGGGGCGGATTTCCCCCGACAGCCCCACCTCGCCAAACACCATCAAATCCTCGGGCAATGCCTGGTCGCGGAAGCTGGATACTATCGCCAACAACACCGCCAAATCGGCGCTGGTTTCCATCACCCGCATACCGCCCACCACGTTCACAAACACATCCTGGTCGCCCACCATAATGCCGCCATGGCGATGCAATACCGCCAGCAGCATGGACAGGCGGTTTTGATCCATACCAACGGCCACCCGGCGCGGGTTGCCTATGTGGCTGTCGTCCACCAGGGCCTGGATTTCAATCAGCAGCGGGCGGGTGCCCTCCCACATCACCATCACCACCGAGCCGGAGGCAATATCTTCGGCGCGCTGCAAAAAAATCGCCGAGGGATTGCTCACCTCGCGCATGCCCTGCTCGGTCATGGCAAATACACCCAGCTCATTCACCGCACCAAAGCGGTTTTTGTTGCCGCGCAGGGTGCGGTAGCGGGAATCGTTGTCGCCCTCCAGCAAGATCGAGCAGTCGATCATATGCTCCAGCACCTTGGGCCCGGCGAGGGAGCCGTCTTTGGTAACGTGGCCCACCAAAATCAGCACAGTGCCTGTTTGCTTGGCAAAGCGGGTGAGGTAAGCGGCGCTTTCGCGCACTTGGGAAACAGAGCCAGGCGCCGAGCTGATGTCCTCCATATGCATCACCTGGATGGAGTCGATCACCATTACCCGCGGGCGCACTTGTTGGGCGGTGGCGCAAATGGCCTCAACGCTGGTTTCGCTTAGCATTTGCAATTTATCGGTCGGCAAACCCAGGCGCTGGGCGCGCATGGCCACCTGTTGCAGGGATTCCTCGCCGGTAACGTAGAGCGCCGGCATAGTGCGCGCCAGGTTGCACAGGGTTTGCAGCAAAAGCGTGGATTTGCCCGCACCCGGGTGGCCGCCAATCAACACCACCGAACCTGGCACAAAACCGCCGCCCAGCACCCGGTCGAATTCGCCGGCACCGCTGCTAAAGCGTGGCAAATCCTGCAGGGAAATTTCCGCCAGGGTTTGCACCTGGTTGCCACTGGCACCGCCGGCATAGCCTTCAAACTTGGCCTCGCGGTTGGCCGGGGTTGGCCCCAGGCGCACTTCACTCAGGCTGTTCCAGGCACCGCACTCGCTGCACTGGCCCTGCCATTTTTTAAAGTCGGCGCCGCACTCATTGCACACAAAGGCAGATTTGGTTTTGCTGCTCACGGGTTATCCCTAATCTGGTGATTAATGCTTGTCTTTTTTATCGGCGGTCAAACGCAGGTAAACCCCCAGGCCCACCAACAGCGCCACAGCGGCCAACAGCATCAGCACCGCTGAATTTAAATGGGTGGCATCGCCCAGCAGGGATTTAAACATCAGCAGCAGGGATTCAATCGACACAGCTATCACAATCGCCGACATAAAACGGCTAATGGTTCTGCGAGTTGAACCTGAGTGA
>CAMLRI010000150.1 GCA_946482385.1 uncultured Cellvibrio sp. | reverse complement strand
GCTATTCTGCGCGCCTTTTGATCAGGGCGGGGTGGTGCTTATGCCGTCAACGCTACAATTTTAGTGTTACTGGAGTAATTTGAATGGCTCGTATAGCTGGTGTAAACATACCAGATAACAAACATGCCGTTATCTCGTTGACCTATGTCTATGGTATTGGTCGTACCACTGCCAAGCAGATTTGTGCTGCTACTGGTATTGCTGAAGACACCAAGATTGGCACTCTCTCTGAAGAGCAGATGGATGCCATTCGTGCGGAAGTCGGCAAGCACACCGTAGAAGGTGATTTGCGTCGTGAAATTAACATGAACATCAAGCGCTTGATGGATTTGGGTTGCTATCGCGGCCTGCGTCATCGTCGTGGTTTGCCGTTGCGTGGCCAACGCACCAAGACTAACGCTCGTACCCGTAAGGGACCGCGTAAACCCATCAAGAAATAAGCCTTGAAGCGTATTTCATCCATTTACGGTAACAAATTTTAGTAGGAAGAGTTGCTATGGCTAAGCCAAGTAATAAAACCACAGCCAAGAAAAAAGTTAAAAAGACAGTTGTTGATGGCGTTGCGCACATCCACGCTTCTTTTAACAACACCATCGTGACTATTACCGATCGTCAAGGCAATGCGCTTGCTTGGGCGACCTCTGGTGGTTCTGGTTTTCGTGGTTCACGTAAAAGTACTCCTTTTGCTGCCCAGGTTGCTGCTGAGCGCGCTGGTGAAGCTGCAAAAGAATATGGTTTGAAGAACCTTGACGTAGAAGTTAAAGGCCCAGGCCCAGGCCGCGAATCCGCGGTTCGTGCTCTGAATAATGTTGGTTACAAAATTACCAACATCACTGACGTAACGCCGATTCCTCACAACGGCTGCCGTCCGCCGAAAAAACGTCGCGTGTAAGGGGGAGTTAGAGAATGGCTCGTTATATTGGACCTAGCTGTAAACTGTCTCGTCGCGAAGGCACTGATCTCTTTTTGAAGAGCGGCGCGCGCGCATTAGACTCAAAATGCAAAATTGAAACTGCTCCTGGCCAACACGGCCAACGTCGTGGTCGTCTGTCTGACTATGGTGTGCAGTTGCGTGAAAAGCAAAAAGTTCGTCGTATTTACGGCATTCTGGAAAAGCAATTCCGCGCTTATTACAAAGAAGCTGCTCGCCGTAAGGGCGCCAGCGGTGAAAACCTGCTGAAACTGTTGGAATCTCGCCTGGATAACGTGGTTTATCGCATGGGCTTTGGTTCTACCCGCGCTGAATCTCGCCAGCTGGTATCGCATAAAGCCATTAGTGTTAACGGCAAAACCGTTAACGTAGCTTCTTACCAAGTGGCTGCTGGTGATGTGGTTGCCGTGCGTGAGAAGGCCAAGAATCAATTGCGTATTCAAAACGCCTTGAATCTGGCTGGTCAACGCAGCAGTGTTGAGTGGGTTGATGTTAGCGCCGAGAAAAAAGAAGGCGTTTTCAAGCGTGTGCCAGATCGTAGCGATCTGCCAGCTGACATTAACGAAAACCTTATCATCGAGCTTTACTCCAAGTAAGGGACGATTCGCTAACAGGTGTGGCTATGCAGACTGCAGTAAACGAATTTTTGACTCCGCGTCATATCGATGTTTCAGAAAGCAGCCCAACCCGCGCTCGCGTGGTGTTGGAGCCTCTGGAGCGTGGCTTTGGACATACATTGGGCAATGCCTTGCGTCGTATTCTGCTTTCTTCAATGGCCGGTTGCGCCATTGTTGAAGCAGAAATTGAAGGCGTATTGCACGAGTACAGCGCTATTGAGGGTGTGCGTGAGGATGTTATTGAGATCCTGCTGAACCTCAAGGGTGTTGCGGTAGTGATGCACGGTAAGGACTCTGCTGTCCTGACCTTGAGCAAAAAAGGCCCAGGTGTAGTTACTGCTGGTGATATTCAGGTAGATCATGATATCGAGATCAAGAATCCTGATCATGTGATCGCCAACATTACCGGTAATACTGAGCTGAAAATGCGTCTGACTATTGCGCGTGGCCGCGGCTACCAACCAGTGGATAATCGTCGTCGCGATGATGATGAAAGCCGTGCAATTGGCCGTCTGCAACTGGATGCTTCTTTCAGCCCGGTTAAGCGTTTGGCTTACAGTGTTGAAAGTGCTCGGGTTGAACAGCGTACAGACCTCGACAAACTGGTTTTGGATCTTGAGACCAATGGCACTATTGATCCGGAAGAAGCCATTCGCCGTGCTGCAACTATTCTGCAGCAACAACTGGCTGTGTTTGTTGACCTGGAGGGTGAGAAACAATCTGCACCTGAGCAGAAAGAAGAGGCTATTGATCCTATTCTACTGCGCCCAGTTGATGATCTGGAATTGACGGTTCGCTCTGCCAACTGCCTGAAGGCCGAGAATATTTACTACATTGGCGATTTGATTCAGCGCACTGAAGTTGAACTGTTGAAAACGCCAAATTTGGGTAAAAAGTCTCTTACCGAAATTAAAGATGTACTGGCTTCGCGCGGTTTGTCCCTCGGTATGCGTTTGGAAAACTGGCCTCCTGCCAGCTTGAAAAACGACTAATAGGTTGTCATTAGTTCGCCCGTTAACTCACTTCGGTGCGGGCGATTAACGAGGCCGCTTACAGCGGCCCATTTATTGAAGGTAATTAGTCATGCGTCATCGTCTTTCTGGTCGTCAACTCGGCCGCAATTCATCTCATCGCAAGGCCATGTTTCGCAACATGTCTGCCTCATTGGTTGAGCATGAACTGATCAAAACCACTCTGCCTAAAGCAAAAGAGCTGCGCCGTGTTATCGAGCCGCTGATCACTTTGGCCAAGGTGGATTCAGTTGCCAATCGCCGTTTGGCTTCCGCTCGTTTGCAGAGCAAAGAAGCTGTCGGTAAGTTGTTCAGTGACCTGGGCAAGCGTTACGCTACCCGTCCAGGTGGCTATGTGCGTATCCTCAAGTGCGGTTTCCGCGCTGGCGATAAAGCGCCTATGGCTTACGTTGAACTGGTCGATCGTCCTGTTCGCGAGCAAGAAACTGCTGTGGAAGTTGATGCTGAATAAGCCCCGGCTCCCCGCATAAAAAAACCAGGCCTTGTGCCTGGTTTTTTTATGCCTGGAATTTGCGGTTATTGAATGGGCATCGGGGCTTGCTTCTATTTTGAGGGGCCTTTCTGTTGGCGTCCTTGCCGCACTGCTGGAGTGGTTATGCCCGGGTGGTTTTTGCTTTGGTTTTTTTGGTTTTGAGCATGGGTTTGAGGAAGCGCCCGGTGTGGGTGTGGGCTAGCTCCGCAACAGTTTCCGGCGTGCCTGTGGCGATAATCTGGCCGCCGCCACTGCCACCTTCTGGCCCCAGGTCGACAATCCAGTCGGCGGTTTTGATGACATCCAGGTTGTGCTCGATAACTACCACGGTATTGCCGTGATCGCGCAGGCGGTGGAGTACGTTGAGTAGTTGCTGGATGTCGTAAAAGTGCAGCCCAGTCGTGGGTTCGTCGAGTATGTAAAGCGTGCGGCCGGTGTCGCGTTTGGATAGCTCCTTGGCCAGTTTTACCCGTTGCGCCTCGCCACCGGAGAGGGTGGTGGCCGATTGCCCCAGGCGGATATAGGACAGGCCCACATCCATGAGTGTTTGCAGTTTGTTAGCGATGGAGGGAATGGCATCGAAGAAGCTGCGGGCATCTTCCACCGTCATCTCCAAAACTTCGTGGATATTCTTGCCCTTGTATTTCACATCCAGGGTCTCGCGGTTGTAGCGCTTGCCCTTGCAGATGTCGCAGGGCACGTAAACATCGGGCAGAAAGTGCATTTCCACCTTGGTGACGCCATCGCCCTGGCAGGCCTCGCAGCGCCCCCCCTTAACGTTAAAGCTGAAGCGCCCTGGCTGGTAGCCGCGGGAGCGCGCTTCCTGGGTGCCAGCAAAAAGATCGCGCACCGGGGTGAAGATGCCGGTGTAAGTGGCGGGGTTGGAGCGCGGGGTGCGGCCAATGGGGCTTTGGTCTATATCCACACATTTGTCGAATAGCTCCAGCCCTTCGATCGTTTCATAGGCGGCCGGTGTCATGGTGCTGGCGCCATTCAGTGCAGTAGCGGCCAGTGGGTGGAGGGTGGCGTTGATCAGGGTGGATTTACCTGAGCCGGAGACTCCCGTCACGCAGGTCATCAATCCCACCGGAATTTCCAGGGTGACGTTTTGCAGGTTGTTGCCCTTGGCCCCCACCAGGCGCAGCATCTGCTTGGGGTCGGCCGGATGGCGTTTGGCGGGCAGGGCGATTTCCCGCGCGCCGCTCAGGTACTGGCCGGTGATGGAGTCTGCAGTGGCCATAATATCTTTGATTTTTCCCTGGGCGATCACCTGGCCGCCATGTACTCCGGCGCCCGGGCCTATATCGATCACATGGTCGGCCAGGCGGATGGCGTCCTCATCGTGCTCCACCACTATCACGGTATTGCCTATATCGCGCAGGTGGGTGAGGGTTTTCAGCAGCCGCTCGTTGTCGCGCTGGTGCAGACCGATGGAGGGTTCGTCGAGAATGTACATCACGCCCACCAGGCCGGCGCCAATTTGGCTGGCCAGGCGGATACGCTGGGCTTCCCCGCCGGAAAGGGTTTCGGCGCTGCGGCTGAGGGTGAGGTAATTGAGCCCTACATCCACCAAAAAACGGAAACGATCGCGCAGCTCCTTGAGAATCTTGTCGGCGATACCGGCCTTACGGCCGCTAAAGCTGAGCTGGGTGTAGTAATCGTGGGCTTCGGCTACTGGCATATCGGTGATTTGCGGCAGGGTGCGCTCGTCGATAAATACGTGGCGTGCCTCCCGGCGCAAACGGGTACCGGCGCATTCGGGGCAGTGTTGGGAAGATAAGTATTTGGCCAGCTCTTCGCGCACCGAGCTGGATTCGGTATCGCGGTAGCGGCGCTCCATATTGGGCAGTACCCCTTCAAAGGTGTGAGTGCGCTTGTACACATCGCCGCGGTCGTTAACGTAGTTGAAGGCGATTTCTTCTTCCCCCGAGCCATAAAGGATCGCCTCTTTTTGCTTGGCTTTGAGCTTGGCCCAGGGGGTATCGACACTGAAACCGTAATGCTTGGCGAGGGAGCTGAGCATGTGGAAGTAGTAGACATTGCGCTTATCCCAGCCGCGGATGGCGCCCTCGGCCAGGCTGAGTTTGGCGTCCTGAATGACTTTGTCTTCATCAAAGAATTGCTTCACGCCCAGGCCGTCGCAGCTGGGGCAGGCGCCGGCGGGGTTGTTGAAGGAGAAGAGGCGCGGCTCCAGTTCACTCAGGCTGTAATCGCACACCGGGCAGGCGTGTTTGGAGGAGAAAAGGCGATCCGGGGCTTCGCCGTCCATGTAGCTGATGCAGGCGATGCCATCGGATAACTTGAGCGCCGTTTCAAAGGATTCTGCCAGGCGCAGTTTGATGTCCTCGCGCACTTTAAAGCGGTCGATTACCACCTCTACGCTGTGTTTCTTTTTCTTGTCGAGTTTGGGGGTATCGTCCAGGTCGCAGAGGATGCCGTTGATGCGGGCGCGGATAAAGCCATCGCGTTTCAATTGTTCGAAGGTGTGTAAGTGCTCACCTTTGCGGTCGCGCACCACGGGCGCCAGCAGCATCAGCTTGGTGCCTTCGGGCAGCTCCAGTACGGTATCCACCATTTCGCTGATGGTCTGGGCCGCCAGGGGCACATTGTGCTCGGGGCAGCGCGCCTCGCCCACCCGGGCGTAGAGCAGGCGCAAATAGTCATAAATTTCGGTGATGGTGCCCACGGTGGAGCGGGGGTTGTGGGAGGTGGATTTTTGCTCGATGGAAATGGCCGGGCTGAGGCCCTCCACATGGTCGACATCGGGTTTTTCCATCATCGACAAAAACTGGCGCGCATAGGTGGACAGGGATTCCACATAGCGGCGCTGGCCCTCGGCGTAGAGTGTATCGAACGCCAGCGAGGATTTGCCCGAGCCGGAGGGGCCGGTGATAACGACTAATTTATCGCGCGGTATATCCAGGTCGATATTTTTGAGGTTGTGGGTACGGGCACCCCTGACGATGATTTTGTCCATTGGCTCCAGCCTTGGTGAATTGGGTTTGATGGCAGTGTTTACTGCAAC
>CAMLRI010000149.1 GCA_946482385.1 uncultured Cellvibrio sp. | reverse complement strand
CCATGCGCCAAACCCTGGCGCTGACCCTGCGCGCTGCCGGTTACGACGTGACCGAAGCCGGCGACGGCAAAGACGCCCTCAGCAAGCTCGACGGGCGCAAATTCAACCTGATTATTTCCGATGTCAACATGCCGGTCATGGATGGCATCCGCTTTGCGCAAGAGGCCAAGCAACTGGCCGCTTATAAATTTACGCCCATAGTGATGCTAACCACCGTGGCCGACGAGGCCAAAAAAGCCGAGGGCAAGGCCGCCGGTGTGCGCGCCTGGGTGGTTAAACCTTTCCAGCCGCCAACCCTGTTGGATGCCGTGGCCAAACTCGTAGCCTAAGCGATGGAGACAGATCCCATGTACCAGGAATTGCAGCGTGTGGTGAGCGAGGCCAAAGAGCTCTTGGCGGCCCTGGGCCCCGCCGCAGAAGCGCCCTTAACCGAGGCCGAGGTGAAACCCCTGGGCCAGGAGGATTCGGGGCTATAGTTAATAGCTAGGGCAGCTGCACCGAACCGCTGTACTGGCCGGTGCGCAGCTATTGCACACACAAGATTGCACACACAGAGGAACATGGAATGAAGTGGTATATGAAGCTCAGCCTGGCAAAAAAACTCCTGACAACTTTTGTGACCCTGGCGGTGATTACCGCCGGAGTGGGTATTTATGGCTTGGCGAATATCGTCAAGGTTGGCGACCTGATGAGTGCCATGTACGTCAACAACCTGGGCGCTATGGAAAACCTATCCAATTCCTACAGCCGCTTTTTGGTGTACACCCGCGCGGTAACGCGTATGCCATCGCAAAATCCCGAGGATATCAAAGCCACACAAGAGCGCATGGTGAACCATTGGGCCAATGCCCAGGCGTCTTTCGATAAATACCGGGACACCAAACTATCCGCGCAGGAAGTTGCCATCCTGGAAAAAATGGATGTGAACCGCGAGCGCTATTTGCAATTGGTCACCCAGTTGGGCGAATTGCTACTGGCGGGCAAAAAAGCGGAGGCGGGCTTGCTCAGCGATAACGACTTGCGCCTGACCAGCTACGAGCTGGAACAAAATTACGCCGCCCTGATTGAAGACAACAAACGCCAAGGTGCCGAGGCCAATGCGGCCGGCGAGGCCACAGTGGCGCAATTGCGTATGGTCATGGCGGGCGTAATTATTACGGCTATGTTATTGGCCATTGGTTTTGGCCTGCTGGTAACCCGCATTATCACCCGCCAATTGGGCGGCGAACCCGATTACGCCAGCGATGTAGTGGGGCGCATTGCCGAGGGCGATTTAACCGTGGATATTCAATTGCGCGAAGGCGATACCAGCAGTTTGCTGGCGGCCATGAACACCATGCGCGAGCGTTTGACCGATGTGATTGGCCAGGTGGCCAGCTCGGCTGACGCCCTGGCGGCTGCTTCGGAGCAAGTATCTGCATCCTCCAACACCCTGGCCCAAAACGCATCCTCGCAAGCGGCGGGGGTGGAGGAAACCAGTGCCTCTATGGAAGAAATTTCCGCAACCGTTGCGCAAAACGCCGAGAACGCCAATGTCACCGATGGCATAGCCTCGCAATCGGCAAAAGATGCGCAGCAGGGCGGCAAGGCCGTGCGCGAAACTGTGGAGGCGATGAAATCTATCGCCGATAAAATCAGCATCATTGATGAAATTGCCTACCAAACCAATTTGCTCGCACTCAATGCGGCCATTGAAGCGGGGCGCGCCGGCGAACACGGGCGCGGTTTTGCGGTAGTGGCTACCGAAGTGCGCAAACTGGCCGAGCGCTCCCAGGTGGCTGCGCAGGAAATTGGCACCTTGGCAACTAACAGTGTGGCCACCGCCGAGCAGGCGGGCAGCCTGCTGGAACAGATGGTGCCCTCCATTGCCAAAACCGCAGATTTGGTCAAGGAAATTTCAGCGGCATCGCAAGAGCAGCGCACAGGCCTGGATCAAATTAACCTGGCCATCAGCGAACTGTCGCGCACCACCCAAACCAATGCCGCAGCTTCAGAAGAATTAACGGCAACCTCCGAGGAAATGAGCAGCCAGGCCATGCAATTAAAATCGGCCATGGAATTTTTTCAGGTAACCCAACGCCGCCCCGGGCAACCGGGTGGTGGCCTGCGCTCCGCCAAAGCCAGCAGCAAAGTTCATAGCCCGGCGGTGGAAACACGCAAGCCTGTTGCTAATACCAAAACTCATACCAGTACCAATGCCAAAACTCAGACCAACACCAATGCCCCTGTGCGCCCTCGCGGAGCGAAAAACACCGACGGCGATGATTTGAATGAACACTTTGTGAGCTTTTAAAAAACTATGTGGATCAATCCTTCAACTTCAGGGGTTAGTGCGCTGTGAACATGGCTATTAGCCCCAAATGCTTTCAGCAAATACGCGAGTATGTGCATCGCGTTGCTGGCATCAATATTGGGCCGGAAAAAAGTACCATGGTTACGGGCCGTCTCTGGCGTCGCCTGGAGGAAACCGGTTGCGCTGGCTACGAGGAATATCTGGCATTCATCAACAGCAACGCCGGTGCGGATGAGCGCTTGGTTATGCTGGATTTGCTCACCACCAACGAAACCTATTTTTTTCGCGAGCCAGCGCATTTTAATCGCCTGGCGCAAAGCATATTGCCCGAGATAAAAACCCGCCCGGTGCGTATTTGGTGCGCCGCGGCCTCCACCGGTGAAGAGCCCTACAGCCTGGCCATGGTGCTCGACGACTACCTGGGCAATAACAATTGGGACCTGCTTGCTACCGATATTTCGCGCAAAGTATTACTGCATGCCGAGCGCGGTTATTACCGTATGGAGCGCTTGGAATATATGCCCCAGGCCTATTTAAAAAGTTACTGCCTGCGCGGTGTTAATGAATATGACGGGCAGCTGGCTATTAACCCCAAGTTGCGCGCGCGGGTGCGTTTTGCCCAACACAATTTATTGCAGCCGCTGCAAGAAACGCAGCCATTTGATGTGATTTTTTTGCGCAATGTGCTGATTTATTTTGATCAACCCACCAAGCAGCGGGTGTTAAACCATTTAATCAACAACCTGCGCCCCAATGGCTGGTTGATCCTCGGCCACTGTGAAACCCTGATGGGCCTGGATTTACCCCTGGTGCAAGAGGTGCCCTCGGTATACCGCAAGCAGCTTGCGCAACAGCGGGTGTCGGCCTAACAGGGCAATGGCAGGTGCGCCTGAAAACCAAACATTAGAGGTGGCAATGATTGCGTTTGACAGCGAACAACATTCATCCCCCGCGCGCGCGCCGCTGCCGGAGCTGCGCGCGCGCGGTGTATTGGTGGTGGACGATTCGGCGCTGCAGCGCGCCAGCGCTGTGCAATGCCTGCGCACCCTCGGCCTGGAAACGATTTATGAGGCGGGCGATGGCCACGCCGCGCTAAAAATGCTGGCGGAAACAGCGCCAATGCCTGCGGTTATGTTGCTGGATTTGGAGTTGCCGGGGTTAGATGGCATAGAAGTACTGCAGCATTTGCAGGGCGCCAGTGAATGCCCGGATATTATTTTGCTCAGCAGTTCCGACCAGGTGTTAATCAATGCGGTGGCCACCATGGCCGAAGCCATGGGAATTCGCCTGCTGGGCGCCCATCGCAAACCCATCAATGCCGATCGCCTCTATGAAACCCTGCAAACTTTTGCCCCTAAGGCCGAGCCGGCTGCCAGCCTGGCCAATGAGCGCCCGCCACCCACCCGCCAGCAATTGCACCAGGCTTTGTTGCAGGGCGAAATTATTCCCTACTACCAGCCTAAAATCAGTTTGCAGCAGCCGCGTTTGATCGGTTGGGAGGCCTTGGCGCGCTGGCCCGAGGTATCGGGCAACCATTACAGCCCCGCCGAGTTTATTCCCCTGGCTGAGCAGGAAGGCATGATCAACCAGCTCACCCTGTCGCTGTTGGAGCAGGTGTTGCGCGATATACGCCGCTGGGAGCGCGCCGGCATTAGCAGCCATGTGGCAATTAACCTTTCCGCCACCAGCCTGGAGCAGGCCGACCTGGCGAGTGAAATTATCCAGCGCGTGAACCAGGCTGGCATCAACCCGCGCCAATTGAGTTTTGAAATTACCGAAAGCGCACTGGTGCTGGATTTGCCCCAGGCACTGGCCACCATCAGCCGCCTGCGTTTAAAAGGTTTTGGTTTTAGTATCGACGACTACGGCACAGGTTTTTCGTCGCTCCAGCAGTTATCGCGCTTTCCCTTTACCGAATTAAAAATCGACCGCAGTTTTGTCCAGGGGGCGATCCGCCAGCCCCATGTGCGCGAAATTTTGCAATCGGCGGTGGATATGGGCCGGCGCATGGGCATCACCAGTGTTGCCGAAGGCGTGGAAACCCTGGAGCAATTACACTTATTAAGAACCCTGGGCTGCCGTCAGGCGCAAGGCTTTTTATTGGCGCGGCCCATGCCGGCAGGGCAGGTTGCCCTGTGGTTGGAGCAGGAACTGGCGCAGGTACTGGCGCTGTGTAAACCGCCATTGATGGAGGCGAAGCCATTAGCCGAAAAATAAGCCCCACACTGGTCTTGGCCGGTGTTGCCATTTTGCTGCTGCTGTTAATCAGCGGCTTGTCCCTGCGCGCGATAAAAACCAGCCACGAGCAATTGGTGGGCGAACACCTGCTTGCCTCGCTCAATTCGGTGAGCGAACAGCTGCAATTTTGGCAGCAGCAGTACCTGGGCACCCTGGATATTATTTTGCACTCGCCAACGGGCGCGCCCCTGGTGAAAAAATTGCTCCAGCAGCCGCCAGCACAAGCACAGCGCGATGCCCTGCGCGCCTGGTTGATTCCTATTTTGGAAGCCCAGCACATCGACGGTTTTTCGGTGATCAGCATGGATCGCCAAGTGGTGGATGCCAGCAGTGCACACTATATAGGCCAACCGGTGATGGCAGAGGAAACCCGGCTCACCCTGGATAAAGCCATGGCGCGCCGGCCCAATATTTCCCACCCGGTGGTAGCGCGCATGCCCATGGACGGCCCCGGTGGCATCAAACCGGTGGGCAGCCTTATGCAAAATATGTGTGCCCTGGTGGAGGAGAGCGGCCGCCCTATGGGTTACCTGTGTTTGCGTTTTAATTCTTACGACAGTTTTTTCCCTTTGATCAGCAGCGGCCGCATTGGCCAAAGCGGCGAAATTTACGCAATCAACAGCCAGGGCAAATTGCTCAGCCCCAGCCGCTTTGCCGATATGCGCCATGTCCGTTTTAACAAACAGGGCGGCATTGCCGAGGTGCGCGAATTATTTGCACGGGAGCCGGCCGGCGCTGAGCCCAATAATGCAATTGGCACAGGCCATGGGCCTTTAACGCGCATGGCGCAACAGCTGACCCGTCAGGCGGGCGACCAGGTATTAATGGATTACCCCGATTATCGCGGTGTCGCCGTGGTGGGGGCAGGGCGCTGGCTCAATGATTTGGATATGGGCATTATCGTCGAGCAGGATGTGGCCGAGGCCTTTGCCTCCTATCGTGTAGCGCGCAACCTGGTGGTGGGCTTAACCCTCAGCGCCATTGTGTTAATTCTTCTGCTCAGCCTGGGCGCCCTGGCCAACCGCCGCCGTTTACTGGAGCGCGAGGGCCGCTTCCGCTCGCTGCTCGATCACATTCCCGCCCCTGTGTATATGTGCCGCCAGGATGGCAGCCTGACGGTGGTAAACCCGGCCTTTTGCACTCTAATGAAAATGGCAGTGAGCGATCTGCTGGGGGAAAAACTGCAAAGCATTGCCATGCCGCGCTGGTTATTGCCCCTGCGCAGCAATATGGCCGAAGCCCTGGCCCAGGGTTTTGGCGAACAACTGATTAACCTGCAAACGCCTGCGGGCGAACAAAAATATTTTCGCGTACTGCACTTCCCGGTTATTTACGAAAGCGGTGGCGCACGGGAAGCCCAGGCTTGCATTATTCTCGATGAAACCGAGCGATTGGTGGCCACCCAGCGGCTGGAAGATATCAACCAACGCCTGGAACAACTGGTGGATGAACGCACCGCTGAACTGCGCCGCGCCCAGGAGGAAGCACTCGCCGGCTCCCGCGCCAAGGCGGAATTCCTGGCCAATATGAGCCACGAAATCCGCACGCCTTTG
>CAMLRI010000148.1 GCA_946482385.1 uncultured Cellvibrio sp. | reverse complement strand
ATCCAACGAAAGCCTGCGCGAATATTCGCTGATGGCGCCGGTGAGCGGCCAACTGGTGGAGCGCCACGCCAACCCCGGCGAGCAGGCGGGGGAGCAGGTGCTGTTTAGCATCCTCGATGACTCAGTACTGGAACTGCACCTGCAAGTGTTTCCCGGCGATGCCGGCAAGATTAAACCCGGGCAGCAGATTCAGCTCCAGGCCAATGGCCAGACTGCGCGCACCCGCGTCGACTACATTACCCCGCGCCATGGCAGCAGCCCGACCCTGGAAGTGCATGCGCCAGTGAATAATAGCGAGCGCCAGTGGGTGCCCAACCAAGCGGTGGAAGCCTGGGTGGAGGTTGCGCAAACTCCCGCGGCCTTAAGGGTGGATAACCGCGCTTTGCAACAGGTGGAACACCAATGGGGCGTGTTTGTCGCCGAGGCAGAGCTCTATGAATTTCACCCACTGCAATTGGGGCGCAGCGACGGCCAATTCACCGAAGTGCTCGCGGGGCTAAAACCCGGCGATAGCTATGTGGTGGAAAATTCCTTTTTGCTCAAGGCCGACCTGGAAAAATCCGGCGCGGCCCACGATCACTAAGGAGCGGCCACTATGCTTGAAGCAATTTTACGCGCGGCGGTAACACGCCGCTGGCTGGTGCTGTTTGCAGTGCTGGCACTGGCGGCACTCGGCCTGTGGAATTACCCGCGGTTGGCCATTGATGCGGTGCCTGACATCACCAATGTGCAGGTGCAAATCAACACCGAGGCGCCGGGTTACTCGCCGCTGGAAACCGAGCAGCGCATTACCTACCCGGTAGAAACAGCGCTGGCCGGTTTACCCAAGCTCGCTTACACCCGCTCGATATCCCGCTATGGTTTATCGCAAGTTACAGTGGTGTTTGAAGAAGGCACGGATATTTATTTTGCGCGCAATTTAATTAACGAACGCCTCAGCCAGATTAAATCGACATTGCCGGAAAATATGTCGCCCACCATGGGGCCCATCGCCACCGGCCTGGGCGAAATTTTTATGTACACCCTGGAGGCGCAAGACCCGCAACAATTTGATGCCACGGCGCTGCGCGAGCTGCAAGACTGGGTGATTCGCCCGCAGTTGATGCAAGTGAAAGGCGTGGTGGAAATTAATGCGATTGGCGGCTACCGGCGCCAGTATCACATTGCGCCCGACCCGGTGAAATTATTGCAGTGGCAATTGAGTTTTGCAGATCTCATCAGCGCCCTGAAACAGGGTAACCAAAACCGTGGCGCCGGTTATGTAGAACTGAATGGCCAACAATTATTGGTGCGCAGTGAAGGCCAGCTTGGCAGCATTAGGGATATTGAAAATGTGCTGGTGAGCAATGCCAAGGGTGTCACCCTGCGCATTGGCGATTTGGCCGAGGTTGGCCTGGGCAAAGAATTGCGCAGCGGCGCCGCTACGCAAAATGGCCGCGAAACTGTGCTGGGCACAGCGCTGATGCTTAAAGGCGAAAACTCGCGCAAGGTCGCCCAGGCATTGGCGGCAAAACTGGCCGAGGTGAACCGCTCGCTGCCCCAGGGGGTGACTGCCGTTGCCCTGTACGACCGCACCTCACTGGTGAATAAAACCATTGGCACTGTGCAAAAAAACCTGCTGGAAGGCGCACTGCTGGTGATTGCCGTTTTATTTTTATTGCTGGGCAATATCCGCGCGGCGCTGATCACCGCCGCGGTAATTCCCATCACCATGTTGTTAACCATTACGGGCATGGTAACTGCGGGCGTATCGGCCAATTTAATGAGTTTGGGTGCGCTGGATTTTGGTTTGATTGTGGATGGCGCCGTGATTATTGTGGAGAACACTATCCGCCGTTTGGGTGAGGCACAGCGCAGCGGCAAGCTGGATTTACGCAGCCGTTTGCAACTGGCCTATGAAGCCACCAGCGAAGTTATCCGCCCCAGTTTATTTGGCGTGGGCATTATCACCCTGGTGTATTTGCCGATATTTACCCTCACCGGGGTGGAGGGAAAAATGTTCCACCCCATGGCGATTACCGTAGTTATAGCCTTAACTGCGGCGCTTATCTTGTCGCTGACCTTTGTCCCCGCTGCCATCGCTTTGTTAATGAGCGGCAAGATCGCCGAGGGCGAAAACCGTTTTATGCAGGCTGCCAAAAATATTTACCGGCCAGTGTTGTTGCTCGCACTGCAGCAACGGCGACTGGTGCTGGGCGGCGCGTTGCTGTTGGTAATGCTTAGTGGTTGGCTGGCAACGCGCTTGGGCTCGGAATTTATTCCGCAATTGGATGAAGGCGATATTGCCCTGCACGCCCTGCGCATTCCCGGCACCGGCCTTGAACAAGCGGTGGCCATGCAAACGCTATTGGAAGCGCGCATCAAACAATTTCCCGAGGTGGATAAAGTATTTGCCAAAATCGGCACTGCGGATATTGCCACCGACCCTATGCCGCCCTCGGTGGCCGATAACTATGTGATCCTGAAACCGCGCGAACAATGGCCTGATCCGGACCGCCCCAAACAGGATTTAGTGGATGCTATGGAAAAATCCCTGCGCGAATTGCCGGGCAACAATTACGAATTTACCCAGCCGATACAAATGCGCTTTAACGAATTAATTTCCGGAGTGCGCGCCGATTTGGGTATTAAGGTGGTGGGCGATGACCTAGAGCAATTACAACTATCGGCCGCCGCCATTTTGGCCCTGGTAGAAAATATTCCCGGGACTGCCGATGCACGCATGGAGCAAGTCACCGGCTTGCCGGTGTTGACTGTCACCCCCAAACGCCAGGCACTGGCGGCTTATGGTTTGACGGTAAACCAATTGCAGGATTTTGTTGCCGCCGCTATGGCCGGGGAAAATGCTGGCTTGATGTATGAGGGCGATCGCCGCTTTGACATACTGCTGCGCCTGCCGGAAAAATTGCGCAGGGATTTGCTCGCCCTTGAGCGCCTGCCAGTGCCTATTTCCAGCGAGCCCTATTTTGTGCCACTCAATGAAATTGCCACCCTGGCATTGGCGCCGGCACCCAATCAAATCAGCCGCGAAAATGGCAAACGCCAAATCATAGTCACTGCCAATGTGCGCGGCCGCGACCTGGGTTCGTTTGTGCGCGAGGTGCAAAAGCAAATTAACACCCAAATAACCCTGCCCGCCGGTTATTGGTTGGATTACGGCGGCACCTTTGAGCAATTGCAATCTGCCAGCCAGCGTTTAACGCTGGTTGTACCCCTGACCCTGTTGATGGTGGTTGCCCTATTGGTAATGGCGCTGGGCTCGCTAAAAGATGCGCTCATTATTTTTACCGGCGTGCCCCTGGCACTCACCGGTGGGGTGTTAGCACTGTGGCTGCGGGATATGCCCTTGTCGCTGAGCGCCTTTGTGGGTTTTATTGCGCTCTCGGGCATTGCGGTGCTGAACGGTTTAGTGATGCTGGCGTTTATTCGCCAGGTTTATATTGAGCAGGGCGATTTACTGCAGGCCATAGTAGCAGGGGCCTTAACCCGCTTGCGCCCGGTGTTGATGACAGCGCTGGTGGCGAGTTTGGGATTTGTGCCTATGGCCTTTAATATCGGCATAGGCGCCGAAGTGCAGCGGCCATTGGCCACGGTGGTGATCGGCGGGATTATTTCATCCACCCTGTTAACCCTGCTGGTATTGCCGGTGCTGTATGCGTTGGCGTATGGCAAAACTTCAAGGCGGGTATAAAAAAGCACAAAACAGACAAGCACAAAAAAACCGGCACAGGCCGGTTTTTTGTGGGGTTGATGCTGCGTTTATTTCACCGCGCCAAAATAAAATTCGTACTCGCTGGTGAGCTCGCGCACTTCCGGGCTGGCGCCGGCATCGGCAACAAATTTATCAACCGTGCTGAGCACCCAGGCCTTTACGTTTTTATCCATTTTGCTCCAGGTGACATCCGAATAAAGGCTGCTGGCCTGGGTAAAGTTTTGCGTGTAGGAAAAGCTCGCCACTTTTTTGCCGTGGGCCGAAATTGTGTAAGTCACCACCAGATCGTTGTTGCTAACAATAGGTACTATGCCCAGGGTGCCGGCCGCCAGGATAGCCGAGGTGGCTTCGCTGGCACTGCCGCCAGCGGTGGCGGCGAAGGTGTGGATCACACCAATGCGCAGCGGGCTGCCGTACAGCTCTTTATCCAGTTCGCTGAAAATGGGTTTTTGTTTCAGGGACTCCAGCAGGGCATCGTCGAGGGTGCTAAAAAACATCAGCGGCGGCAGCTTGAAGGGCTTGTCTACTGCTTGCGCCGCCAGGCTGCTGAGCAACAGCGCCATCACCAGGGCACATCTATTCATCATTTTCATAACCGGCTCCTTATTGGTAACAGGCAACGCGCACGCTGGCCGCCAGGGCCGCGTCGTTGCTGGTTTGGATATTGGCGCGCACTTCGCTGCCGGTTTCGCTAAAGCTCAACTGGTGTTTGCGCAGGAATTGGGCGATGAATTTGGAATCCAGGCCGAAGTTGACGTTCTGCGGCAATATGCCTTTTTCAATCAGCATTTTGCTGTTGAGGGTGGATACCGCCACGCCGAGCAATTGGCCGGATTCGGAAATAATCGGCCCGCCACTGGTGCCAGGTTGGATGGGTGCCGAGAACTGGAACAGCCCCAGGGAGCCTTTCATACCGCTTTTGGCGCTGACATTGCCGCGGGTGAGGTTGGGGGTTTCCGCCAGCAGGCCTTGCAGCGGGTAGCCAACGCTGCTGACCATTTCGCCCAAAATCAGCTCCTGCTTTTTGCGCAGGGGCAGGAAGTTGGCGGATTTGCTGCCGGTGTTAAGCACCGCCAAATCCAGCAGGTCGCTATTGGCCTTGAGGGTGGCATCCAGCTCCTGGCCCTTGGCGCCCACGCGGATCACCAGGCATTCGTCCAGCACATGGTTGGCGGTGAGCAACTGGCCTATGCCATTGAAATAAAAACCTGTGCCCAGGCTGACGGGCTTTTCCAGGTTGGCCAGGTCTTTGCGGTCGACGGCAGCGGTTTTGTTCACCGCGGGGAATTTTTCGGCATTGGGGTCGAGCTTGTTGAGTATGTCGATCAGGGCAATTTGGGTGGTGCGCAGGGCGGCATTGTAGAAGCCGGAACCGCCGCCCCAGTCGTAGGTGGCCGAGAAGGTTTTTTCGCCGCTGAGCAGGGGGGCACTGCTTTTGCCATCCAACACCCGGTAACCCATTTTGAGGATGACCTTGCCAGCTTCAAAATCCCACTCGGGCTTCAAGTCAAACAAGAGGCCATAGTCTTCGTTTTTATTCAGGTCGAGCAGCTGCGCCTGGGGAAAGTAGGTGGCAAAGGCGGCGCGGGAACCTTCCAGCATGCCCTTGCCCGGGTCCACCCAAAAGCCGCCGCGCTCGACAAAGAAGCGCTCGGTTTGCTGTTGATTGGGGATGTAATAGCGCACCACCGTGGTGTTGGGGATCTGCACGCCTTTTTTGATGGCGACACCCTTGGGCAGGGTTTTGGTGGTCATTTTTTGGCTGGCGCAAGCCAGTAGGCCCAGGGTGCAAAGCGCCAGGGCACAGAGTTTTATGAATCGCATAGGTGGGTGAGCCTTTGGGTTATTCGTTTTATCCATACAAGGCCCGAGGGCCCTGTGTCTTTGCCGCCGTTAAGCCGGGCCAGACTAGCAGATCGCCAGGCCCAGGTCAGCAGAGCGCCAGCGGGTTTATGGCTGTAGCTCCAGGCTGATGTGGGCCAGTTCTGGATAGACACCCAGCTGCGCCAATACCTCCTCGCGGCTGAGGCGGCTGTGGCGCAGGGAGAGCACACAGGCGTAGTGATCGCGGCCGACGCGCCACAGGTGCAGGTCGTGCAGCGCGGCGCCCGGGTCGGCGGCGGCCAGGCGCTGGCGAATCTTGTCCACCAGGGGCGCATCCATCTCCGCATCCAATAGCACCCGCGCACTCTGGCGCAGCAAACTGATCGCCCAAATACCCACCAGCAGCCCGCCCACTATACCCATCAGCGGGTCCAGCCACACAGCGCCGGCAAACTTGCCACCCAGCAGCGCCAGTATCGCCAGCACCGAGGTAAGGGCATCGGTGAGCACATGCACATAGGCGGCGCGCAGGTTGAGATCCACCCCCGGCTTGGCGCC
>CAMLRI010000147.1 GCA_946482385.1 uncultured Cellvibrio sp. | reverse complement strand
AAGCACCTAATACTAAAGCCCGTTCAGGATTCCTGTTCGGGCTTTTTCTTTTTCATCGATTTGCCATCCCGTTTGGCTATTTACATCTCCGAGGGGAATTTTTCTCTCGCCTGCGTATAGGCCGTCTCACTGCTTTATAATTGATAAAATTTTTGTGAGTAGCTGCCATGAGCCAGAAAGACAAACTTGTCATTTTCGATACCACTTTGCGCGATGGAGAGCAAAGCCCCGGCGCTTCCATGACCCGCGATGAAAAAGTACGCATTGCCAAAATGCTGGAAAAAATGCGTGTCGATGTCATTGAAGCTGGCTTCGCAATTGCCAGCCCAGGTGATTTTGAAGCTGTCCGCGCGGTTGCTGAAGCGGTTAAGGATTCGACTGTGTGCAGCCTGGCCCGTGCGGTTAAAGGCGATATAGAGCGCGCTGCTGAGGCGATCAAACCTGCCAACTCCGGACGCATCCACACTTTTATTGCTACCTCTCCCATTCATATGAAATACAAGCTGCAAATGGAGCCGCCCAAAGTGTTGGAGCAGGCGGTGGCGGCGATTAAGTTGGCGCGTAATTTTACCGATGATGTAGAGTTTTCCCTTGAAGATGCCAGTCGCTCCGAATTCGATTTTATGTGCCGCATTATTGAGGCGGTGATTAATGCCGGTGCGCGCACCATTAATTTGCCCGACACTGTCGGTTATGGTGAGCCGGGTGAATATGGGCGTTTATTTGGCCGCTTGATAGAAACTATCCCCAACGCCGACAAAGCGATTTTTTCCACCCATTGCCACAATGATTTGGGCTTGGCGGTAGCCAACTCACTCTCCGCTGTTATGCATGGGGCGCGCCAGGTGGAGTGCACTATTAATGGCTTGGGGGAACGCGCCGGCAATGCGGCTTTGGAAGAAATTGTGATGGCGGTAAAAACCCGCAAGGATTTAATGCCGGTAGAAACCTATATAGACACCAGACACATAGTGCCCACGTCGCGTTTGGTGTCGAGTATTACCGGTTTTCCGGTACAACCTAACAAGGCGATTGTTGGCGCTAATGCGTTTGCGCATGAATCGGGAATTCACCAGGATGGCATTCTTAAGCACCGTGAAACCTATGAAATTATGCGTGCTGAAGACGTGGGTTGGCATACCAACAAATTAGTGTTGGGCAAACACTCAGGTCGCGCTGCCGTAAAGGCGCGTTTCGAAGCCTTGGGGATTAGCTTTGCCGATGCCGAAGCGCTCAACGCCGCATTTGCCAAGTTCAAAGAGCTGGCCGATAAAAAGCACGAAATTTTTGATGAGGATTTGCAGGCACTGGTTAGCGATAGCCAATCCCACACGGCGGTGGATGCCTACGAACTGGGTGCCATGGAAGTAATTTGTAAAACCGGGCAAAGCCCCAGCGCCAATGTAGAAGTGAAAATTCATGGCCAGGCGCAGCAAGCTCACGCCTTGGGATCTGGGCCGGTCGATGCCACTTTTAAGGCAATTGAAAGCCTGGTGAAGAGTGGCGCAGAGCTGTTGCTCTACTCGGTGAACGCCATTACCCAGGGCACAGACTCCTTGGGGGATGTGACTGTGCGTTTGGAGTTGGATGGCCATATTGTTAATGGTGTTGGCGCCGATACTGATATTGTCACCGCCTCAGCTAAAGCTTATTTACATGCGCTCAATTTATTGGCCGCCCATAAGATCAAATCCCACCCTCAGCATGATGGTATTTAATTCGCTATGAATGAAATACAGCGGCAGGCTTATCTTGCGGCGCTGGGCATAGAAAATTATATGCCGCGCTGGCAGTTGCCCCAGGCGCCACAGGCACATGCCTGCATTATGCCTGTGGTAGCTAGCAGGCCTGTGGTGGCGCTGGAGCGCGATGGCTTGGTTGTCGAGCCGATCGCTGGTGGGCAACAGCCCAATCCACAATCTTTTAGCGCATCCCATGTGCCGTCATCCAAAACTCTGGAGCCGACGCCGGTGGCCAATTTGTTGGCGGACATGGTTGCACCGAAAAAAGTGCCTTTGTCCGCCAATGCGACAAGTATTCTGCAACAATTGGAAACGCCCAAGGCATCAGTGGTTGCCCCCTTTGCGTTGAGCTTGTGGCGCCCACTACCGGGTTTTTTGATTGTCGATACGCGCGATACTTCTCTCGCTTTACCAACGGAATTGCTCTTGGGCAATTTGCTGCGCGTATTCTTGGGTAGCCGATTCCAACCAGCGGATGAGGAAGTAATGCGCTGGCCAATGGTAGAAAACCGCTTTGTATCGCGCACGGCAGACGATGCCCGTGTAGAGCTGCAAACCTGGTTGGCGGTTGAGCACGAGTTGCGCCCCATCCAGCGCCTGTGGTTGATGGGCGATAATGCCGCACGCTATTTATTGCCTGCAGATACGGACCCACAAACACACTGGTTCCAGACGCAACCTTTGGCGGTGGCGCATTTACAAGCGCTGTTATTGCCCAGCCTTAACCAGTTGTTGCAACAGCCCCAATTAAAGGCGCGCCTTTGGGCTGCGCTGCAAATTTGATTTTTTATTGCATGAGCGATTCCATTTCCACCCTAGCCTCTCCTGTGACACTGACTACCGATGGCGGTTTGGTGTTGGCATTACGCCTGTTATGTGCGGAAGATATTCTCGCTGTGATGGCGCTGGAGCGCAGTGCCCATTCCCACCCATGGCGTCAATCCAGTTTTGAGGATTGCCTCAAAGGGCGGCAAAAATGTTGGCTGGCGGAAGTGGCGGGAACCCTGGTGGGATTGGTGGTGGTCACACACGGCGGTGGCGATGCGGAGCTGCTGAATATTTCGGTGGCACCAGGCTATCAGCGTAAAGGTATCGGCCGCTGTTTGCTCAACCACGCGATTGAATGCGTTAAAGATAAGGCCGATATGTTGTTTCTGGAAGTGCGCGTATCCAACCGCAAGGCCATAGAGCTCTATGCCAAAGAGGGATTTTTTGAGGTGGGCCAGCGCAAAAATTATTACCCCACCGCCAATGGCCATGAAGATGCGCTGTTAATGGCGTGCCAGCTGTAACAACTATTACTATAAAAAATGGCTTTAACGTTTTACCGGGCGCTTTTGCAATTTGCGCTGTAGCGTGCGCCTATGCATTCCCAGGGCGCGGGCAGTGGCGGAGATATTGCCCTGATGATCCTGCAGCACTTTTTGAATGTGTTCCCACTCCAATCGCTCAACGGAAAGCGGTGTGTAGCTGATGCTGGCGGTTTCCTGCGGTGCCGGTTGTTGATGAAAAGCGGCAAGGATTTCGTCGGCATCTGCTGGCTTGCACAAATAATTGGTTGCGCCGCATTTGATGGCCTCTACCGCGGTGGAAATACTGGAGTAGCCGGTGAGCATCACCAGCGCTAAATCCGGTTGGCAGAGTTTTAATTCGCGAATCAAATGCAGCCCCGAATCCTCCCCCAGTTTTAAATCCACTATCGCTTGGGCAAAGCGAAATTGTCGCGCCGCCTGCAATGCGCTTTGGCTATCGCCCGCACAGTGCACGCTAAAGCCGCGTTTGCACAGGGCGCGCGCCAACACCTGGCTGAATGCGGGTTCATCGTCAACCACTAAAAAATCCATAACCTCGTCAGTTGTCATGGCGCGCTCCCGCAATGGCCGCCAGTGGCAGTGTGACCTGGGTGACGGTACCGCCACCGGGGCGGTTGTGCAAACTAACGCTGCCGCCGTAGCGGTTGATGGTTGCTTGGGTGATATAAAAACCTATGCCCAAACCCTGGCCGCTGTGAATAAAGGATTTGCCCAATTGCTGCGCCAGTTCCGGCGCTATTCCCGGCCCCTCATCCTCAATGCGCCAGTGCAAGCGCTGGGGGTTCCAGTCGATAGCGATGCGAATATTACGCGGGTTGGCGTTGGTGGCATTGTTGAGCAAATTAATCAGTGCCTGATGGATACTGGGATGAAACGCGGCGCTTAGATTTGGCAGGGCCTCGGCATAATTGAGGTGGAATTCTGCCTCGGGGCGCAGCAGCTGCCAGCGCTGGATAATGGCATCGCACACTTGGCGCAATGGCTGTGGTGGGAATTGCCCATCTTTGCTTTGTTCGGCAGTGTGTACCAAATTGCGCAGGGTGGTCGCACACTGCTCCACTTGTTGCTGTAACAGTTGTAAATCGTTTTGTAGATCATTATTCGATGCATGATCTCGCCGCATTTCGGCGAGCAGCAATTTCATGGTGGAAAGAGGTGTGCCCAGCTCATGGGCGGTGCCGGCGGCCAGGGCTGCCACTGCCATTAATTGTTCATCGCGCAATCCATCTTCCCGGCGGCGATTGAGTTGCGCCTCTTGTGCGCGCAGGTCGCGGGCCATTTTCACCACAAAAAAAGTAATCAGCCCCGCGCTGATAAAAAAGTTCAGCCACATTCCCAGCACATGCAGATTCCAGGGGCTATCGCTGTGATGGTCGGGCGCAAGTAGTGGCAGGGGGATGTGAAAAAATAGCAACAGCGAATAGCTCAACAGCGACAAGCTGGCGATGATTAATGTGTAGCTGCCGCTTAGCGTGGCTGCCGAAACGCAAATGGGCACTAAAAAATAAGAGATAAACGGGTTGTTGGCGCCGCCACTGCTATAAAACACCAGGCTCAGGCAGAGTAAATCCAATAACAACTGCACAAAAAATTCCAGCTGGGTAACTGGCAGGGGGTTCTTCAGCCGCACATAGGTGAGCAGGTTGAGTGCGCCCATAAACACCAGCAGCCAGCCAATCTGCGCCAGGGGCAATTGCACTTGGCCATGCCATACGCACACCGCCAGGGCGAGCAGCAGGCAGGCGAGGATGAGGGTGCGGATCATCACCCAGTAGGCCAATTGTTGCGAGCGGGCGGCGAGGGTGAATGAGTGGATGGCGGCCATAGTGGTGTCCCAATGAGCGTGCCGGGATTATAACCAAGAGCTTGCCGATGGGGCGCGCAGTAACTGGGTTGCACCTGTGACTGATTGTCGCAGTGGCTGATAAGGGCGCAAACCAGTGGCAGTGCGCAAGCCAGGCTTAGCCCAGAACGCCAAGCCGGGACTGGCTCTGGTGTATACTGCCGGCCTTTTTCCGACGAACTCTCGTTGCCCAACCACCACTCGCGAACCCGCAGCGCTTATGTCCAACGCTCTACCGGCCACCCTGATCGAGGGCAAGGTTTCCGCCCAGCTAACCAGCCTGGCCCTGCCCTTGGTGTGGGGGCTGATGGCGACTATGTCGCTCAATGCGGTGGAAACCCTGTTTATCGCCCACCTGGGGCGCGAGGAACTGGCCGCGTTTACCTTTACCTTTCCGGTGATACTGGTGCTGACCAGCCTGGCGATTGGCATGGGGGCGGGCACTTCCTCGGCGGTGGCGCGCGCTATTGGTGAGGGCGATGCACACAAGGCGCGGCGCCTGGCCACCGACGCCATGAGCCTGACCCTGTTGATCTCGGTAAGCGTTTGTCTGCTGGGCTGGCTAACCCTGGAGCCACTGTTCCGCCTGCTGGGGGCCAGCGATGCGCTTATCCCCCACATTCGCGCCTATATGTCCATCTGGTACTTCAGCGCTCCCTGTTTGATGGTGCCCATGGTGTGCCTCTCGGCGCTGCGCGCCATGGGCATGAGCCAAGTGCAGGGCTATTTGATGTCGGGTGCAGCCCTGTTAAATGTGCTTCTCGACCCGCTGTTGATTTTTGGCCTCTACGGTTTTCCCGCCCTGGGCTTGCAGGGCGCTGCCCTGGCGACCCTGATTACCCGCGCGCTGATGCTGGTGATTGCGCTCTATATCCTCCAGGCGCGGGTGCATATGCTGGTTAACCCCTTTGCTGGCTGGGTGCAGGTGCGCCATTCCTGGTTGGCCATTATCGAGGTGGGGCTGCCGGCCATGGTGGCCAACGTCATCATCCCCTTTGCCAGCGCCATAGTGCTGGCGATGGTGGCCGGTTACGGCACAGATGCGGTAGCGGCCATGGGCATTGCCATGCGCATAGAGCCCTTGGCGTTGATTGTGTTTTACGCCCTGTCCGGAGTGGTTGGCCCCTTCTTTGGCCAGAACCTGGGGGCGGGTAAGCCGGCGCGATTACAAGAGGCGCTGCGGGTGTTGACTGGTTTTT
>CAMLRI010000146.1 GCA_946482385.1 uncultured Cellvibrio sp. | reverse complement strand
GCAACCCCCACCGGCACCATGCGCACCTATGTGTACCGCCCCAGGGAAACCGATGAAACCGCCGGCAAACAATTTCCCGCCATCATCCTCTACTCGGAAATTTTCCAGCAAACCTCCCCAATTCGCCGCAGCGCACAAATCATGGCCGGCCATGGTTTTATCGTGCTGGTGCCCGAGGTATTCCACGAACTCAACCCCATAGGCACAGTGCTGGGTTACGACGATGCCGGCCGCGACAAGGGCAATGCCGACAAGGTTGCCAAATACCTGGAGGCCCACGACAGCGACACCCAGGCCATGGTCGATTATGTACAAACCCTGCCCTATTACTCTGGCAAACTCGGCGCCATGGGTTTTTGCCTCGGCGGCGGCCTTGCCTACCGCGCCGCCATGCATCCGGCCGTAAAAGCCACTAGCTGCTTCTACGCCACCGACATCCACTCCGGCCTCACCCCATCCCAACCCGGCAACGACAGCCTGACCCGCACCCGGGACATCAAAGGCGAACTGCAAATGATCTGGGGCAAACAAGACCCGCACATTCCCGCCGAGGGCCGTGCCAAGGTCTACCAAAACCTGGTGGAAAAAGCCGTGAACTTCACCTGGCACGAGTTCAACGGTGTGCACGCGTTTATGCGCGATGAGGGCGATAGATACGATGCCGAATTACAACTGCTCGGTTATCAAATGGCGATTGGTTTGTTCCGGCGTGTGCTTTATTAAGCCCTAGCCAAAAAAAATCCCGCGCGAATGACCGCGCGGGATTTGGGCTTGGCAAAAACTTAATTGCCTTTTGTATTAATAGCCCAGGCTAGCGGCGTAGTTCAGCAAGCTGGTGCCGTAATTGCCGCCCCACTCATAACCGTAACGGCGCTCGACTTCTATATCCATAATGTTGTATTGCTTGCCTGTGCCCGGTGGGTTGTCGGTGGGCAAGCGGCCGCTAAAAAATCCCGTGTCCACATCCAAATCGTAGAAGCGATACCACATGGTACTGCCGGTTTGCGCCTGTATCGGGTTGTAAGTATCGTCGGTGCTGTTGGATGCGCGTTTGATATAAGCGGTGTTGGCTACTTTCACGCTATCGCTGCGATACCAAGCGAGAGCCGCTTTTACGGCAGTTTCTACTTCCGGGGTTTGCGGGCGGGTCATCAAAAATGCCGTTACCAATACAGATTCTTTTCCGCTTTTGGATGGCAACTCATAAGAGCGGGCACCGCGCGCCACATAGGTCACAGGGTCGTGCTGGGCACACCACACAGTGCGCACATCATTCTGCACAATTTGCGCGTTAAGAATGAACTCAACACCCGATTCTATAGCCGCATCAATTTGTGTTAATTGGGTGCTGGTAAACAAATCGCCATTTAAGGGTGCAACCGCTTTGCTGGCCTGGTCCAACAAAATCAACACACGCGCCATGGCGTTATCGTTAAAGGTTACATAATTGGAGTAGGTGGTGCCGGTGCGCGCCGGGTACACCTGGGGCCAACCGCCCGAGCTGTACTGCATGGTCAATAAAAAATCGAGCGCATTGCGCGCGGCATCGCGATACACAGTATCGCCACTGCGCTGGTAAACATCCGCCAAAAATAGCAGCTCGGAGACAGTGGCATCGTTATCGATAGTCCCCAGCTCTACCCCGCCGGCTCCCGTCCACTCAGAGCGCGCGGCCGAACCATTCCAGGGGCTGTTGTACTTGCTCACGCCAAACTTGTAAAAGCCGCCATGGGGCATTTGCCAGCTAATCATGTTATCGGCACGGGTTTTATCGGCGGCCAACTTGGTCGCGGCATCGCCACTGCTGGCCAACCAGCTTTTGTAATTGTTGAGCTCACCGTATACAGGGTTATTGGTTTGCGACAAAAGGGGGGCTGCCGAGCTACTCTGTTCAGAGCTAGATTGCACAGAGCTAGATTGCACAGAGCTGGATTCAGCGCTTGATTGAATAGAGGAACTACCGGGTAGGGAACTGCTACTGGCCTCCAGGCTGCTGCTGGACAGGCTGCTAACCACGGAACTGCTACTGCTGGCACTAGTGCTAATACTACTCAGGGAGCTGGAGGCCAGACTCAATGCACTTGAACTGCTGCTGGATAAGCTGCTAACGCTATTGTTATTGCCCCCGGAGCCGCCGCCACAGGCTATTAGGCCGCCAGTTAACAGAAAAACGCCCAGGTATTTGGTCTTGATCATTGTTATATCTCTGCAAAGGGTTGATTAATCGACCGTAAGCCGCAGCGCAACCTGTGGCGCGCCTGGCTTGCTACCTTTGCCGTTGGATCTGCTGCTGTGTTCAGCAGGCTTATTCTTATGCGGTAAACTTTTTTATGGTCACACGAACCATATCATGGTGCCGGCAATTTATACAGCCTGGTAAACAGACCTTTACCCCTCTACAAACAATCCTTTAGGTAACTCTTGGCCCAAAAGAAAACGCCCAGGGGTGTTCCCCCTGGGCGCTGCGGTAAAGCCATGCCAAAAAAACTACAGGCTCAGCTCGCGGTTACTGGCTTTGATAAATTCTTTTTTCAAATCTTCGTAGGTGTGAACAGCGGGGAACTGGGGGAACTGGTCGATCACATTCTGCGGCGCATGGAACAAAATACCCTGATCGGCCTCAGCCAGCATGGTGGTGTCGTTGTAGGAGTCGCCCGCGGCAATCACACGGTAATAAAGGGTTTTCAGGGCCAGCACTGACTGGCGCTTGGGATCTTTTTGGCGCAGGGTATAACCTGCCACCATGCCGCGCTCGTCGATGTTCAAGCGGTGGCACCAGAGGGTGGGGAAACCCAGTTGGCGCATCAGCGGTTGGGAGAACTCGTAAAAAGTGTCGGAGAGAATGATCACCTGGAAGCGCTCGCGCAGCCAATCCACAAACTCCACCGCGCCATCCAGGGGCTTAAGGGTAGCGATAACGTCCTGAATTTCTTTCAGGCCCAGCTTGTGCTCTTCCAGGATACGGATGCGTTGCTTCATCAGCACGTCGTAATCGGGAATGTCGCGGGTGGTGGCTTTCAGCTCTTCAATGCCGGTTACCTTGGCGAATTCGATCCAAATCTCGGGTACTAATACCCCTTCCAAATCCAGGCATGCAATTTCCACAGCGACCTCCAAAACGGTTAAAAACTGGGCTTAAGGCCCACAAAAAGGTGGCCGGCAATCTACCCGTTTTACTGCGCCAAAGCAAACCCACTGCATCCCCGGCTTGGGCGCCACTGCCCTGCTCTGGTATCCTGCACTTATTTGAAAAATATACTGACCGTGAGAAGCCGCCATGACTGATAACCTGATCAATGTCGTCGACCTGGACACAAAGTTCCAACAGGAAAGCCCGCAAAAAATCCTCAAATATGCCCTCAGCCAATTCGACAATATCGCCATTTCCTTCAGCGGCGCCGAAGATGTGGTACTGATTGAAATGGCGCGCAACTATCGCCCCGATGTGCCCGTATTTTGCCTGGATACGGGCCGCCTGCACCCGGAGACCTACCGTTTTATCGAAAAGGTGCGCAAGCACTACGGCATCAAGATCGATGTGATTTCCCCCGATGGTGAGGCGGTGCGCAAACTGGTGGCCGAAAAAGGTCTGTTCAGTTTTTACGAGGATGACCACAAGGAGTGCTGCGGCATCCGCAAAATTGAACCGCTGCGCAATAAATTGCTGACGCTGGATGCCTGGATTACCGGCCAACGCAAAGACCAAAGCCCTACCCGCACCGATATTCCCGTTATCCAGGACGATAAACTCTTCGCTCGCCCCGGCGCCCGCCTGACCAAGTTCAACCCACTGGCGAACTGGACATCCAAAGAAGTTTGGGACTATATCCGCCTGTGCGAAGTGCCCTACAACGAACTGCATGAGCGCGGCTTTGTCTCCATCGGCTGCGAGCCATGCACCCGCCCTGTCGCCCCCGGCCAACACGAACGCGAAGGCCGCTGGTGGTGGGAGGAAGCCACCAAAAAAGAATGCGGCTTACATGCCGGCAATGTGGACAAATAAAACGAAAAACGGCGCCCCAGGGCGCCGTTTTTTGTAGTGTGCTTGCCACCCGACTAGGGCTTCAGCAAACCCGAAAATTTGCTGGCCAGCTTATTGAGTTTGGGCGGAATAGCGTATTGGCAGTAAGCATTGGCCGGATTCCGCGCAAAATAATTTTGGTGGTAATCCTCGGCCGGATAAAACGCCGTTAGGGGTTCAAGCTGGGTCACTATGGGGTTGGCGTAAGTGCCCTGCTGCTCCAGTTCGGCTATCAGTTTTTCCGCCAAGGCTTTTTCGTCTTCGGAGCTGTAAAAAATAACCGAGCGATACTGGGTACCTATGTCATTGCCCTGGCGATTCAAGGTGGTGGGATCGTGGGTGGCAAAGAAAACCTGCAGTAAATCCTCCAGGTTAATGATGCTGTTGTCATAAGTTACCTCGATGACCTCGGCGTGGCCCGTAGCGCCCGAGCAAATTCGCTCATAACTGGGGTTGGCTATACGTCCACCGGTATAGCCGGAAACGACCGACAACACGCCGCGCAGCTGCAGGAATACGGCTTCCACACACCAAAAACAGCCGCCACCCAAGACAATTTTTTTAACCGACATTTTTTGCTCCCCCCATTTTTAATCTACAAGCGACAACCCCAAACAAAAACGGCGCTTTGCAGCACCGTTTTTTGTTAAATCAGAACCAGCGGCTGAGGTTAACTCGCTCCCACCAGGTCATCAGCAACCTATCCACCGCGCCCTGGGCAGCCAGGCCGAGCTTTTCCGGCAGGGATTTTTTGAAGCTGAATTCCACTGTGTAAATTTCTGCTGTATCTACTTGTGCCATCAGATATTCATCGCTGGTTTGCAGCTCGTCAATCAGGTTGACGTCCTTGGCGCGGCGACCAAACCAAACCTCGCCAGTGGCAACCTTGGCAATATCCACCTGGGGGCGGTGTTCGGCCACAAATTCTTTAAAGAGCACATGGGTATCTTCCAGTTCCTCTACAAATTTGGCCCGGCCTTTTTCGGTGTTTTCACCAAACATGGTCACAGTGCGTTTGTATTCACCGGCAGTGAACATTTCAAAATCTATATCGTTTTTCTTGAGCAGCTTGTGGAAGTTGGGCAGCTGGGCAATAACACCAATGGACCCCAGAATGGCAAAAGGCGCCGCGACAATTTTATTGGCCACACAGGCCATCATGTAACCGCCGCTGGCCGCCACCTTGTCGACACACACTGTCAGGGGAATTTGCTTGTTGGTGATGCGTGCCAGTTGGCTGGAGGCCAAGCCGTAACTGTGCACCATGCCGCCGCCGCTCTCTACCTTTACCACCACCTCATCGCTGGGCTTGGCCAAACTCAGCACAGCAGTGATTTCTTCGCGCAGGTTGTCGCAAGCCGAGGCCTTGATATCGCCGTGAAAGTCCAGCACAAACACACGTTTTTTAGCGGCTGGGGCCTCCTCCGTTGGCGCCTCGGCGGCGGACTTGGCGGCCTCTTTAGCCGCCTTTTTCTTGGCGGCCTTTTCGGCCTTCAGGCGTTTCTTTTCTGCTTTTTCGAATTCTTTATAGGCTTCGTCATCCATCATGGCATCGCGCAGGGTGTCGCGCATTAGCTCGTATTTTTCATTGAGCTTGACGACCTCGATTTGCCCCTTATCCCCTTTTTTGTGGCGACTGCCAATAGATACCAACAAGCCGACCAACACAACAATCGCCACCACAAAAGTGGCAACCTTGGCCAAAAACAAACCGTATTCAGTTAAAAATTCCAATCTATCAACTCCAGGCTAACTCAAAAAAATTAATGGTCATCTAACAAATTAACCGCTTCGCGCGCTGCATCGTTTAAGGGACGCGCCAACAAGCCGGTATGGCTAATGCTTACTTCAAATAGCGCCTTATCTTTCATGGGTAAATAAGTGGAGGAGCCATAGACCGCATCCATGACTGGAACCCACTTGGGATTTTTATTGAACAGCGCCCAAACATCCAAACCGTAATAACTTTGGTTAATGGCATAGGCTGTGCGCTTGGCGGTAGTTTCCTGCTCAATATCAAAATAGCGGCCACTTAAACGTTCAATGCGATAGGCAGGCTTGAGCCCCAGGGTGGTGGC
>CAMLRI010000145.1 GCA_946482385.1 uncultured Cellvibrio sp. | reverse complement strand
TTAAAAAGTTTGCAGAGCCGCAATGAAACCCTGTTGAAAGTGGCCAGCTGTATTGTGGAAAAACAGCGCGGCTTTTTGGAGTACGGCCCCGAGGCGATGAAGCCCCTGGTGCTGCACGATATTGCCGAAATTGTGGAGATGCACGAATCGACCATTTCGCGGGTGACCACGCAAAAATACATGCACACTCCCCAGGGCATTTTTGAACTTAAATACTTTTTTTCCAGTCACGTCAGTACCGACACTGGCGGCGAGTGCTCGTCCACAGCCATACGCGCCATCATCAAAAAACTGGTGAGCGCGGAAAACCCCAAAAAACCACTCAGCGACAGCAAAATCACCGAGCTGCTGGCGGAGCAGGGGATTCAAGTGGCGCGGCGCACCATCGCCAAATACCGCGAATCGCTCAATATTCCACCCTCCAATGAGCGCAAAAGCCTCTAGCAACAACTGGGGCAAGGGTGGATTGCTGGGATGCACAACCGACTGCTGGCAGCCCGCCTGCCACAGCCAATACTTTTTCCGTTAGCGTTAGAGAGAGGATGTACCTATGCAAATAACCATCAGTGGCCACCATCTGGATGTTACCGACTCGCTCAAAAACTATGTAATCAGTAAATTAGAGCGACTCAGCAACCACCACGACCGCATTACCAATACCCATGTCATCCTCTCGGTGGATAAACTGATCCAAAAAGCAGAAGCGACCCTGCATGTCAGCGGCAAAGACCTGTTCGCCGACTCCACCCACGAAGACCTCTACGCCGCTATAGATGCGCTGGCCGACAAACTCGACCGCCAGCTGATCAAGCACAAAGAAAAATTGCGCAGCCACCGCTAGGCGCGTATCAAGCCAACCCAGCCCCGGCTCGCCGGGGCTCAATACGAGAGATGTTTCCACATCAACTGTTATGGATATTCAAGCGTTAATCAGCCCCAAGCGCACTCTGTGCGGGGTCGAAAGCGGCAGCAAAAAGCGCGCCCTTGAACTTCTGGCCAGCACCATTGCCCAGGACGTACCCAGCATTGATGCCGACGACCTGTTTCGCCGCCTGATTGCGCGCGAGCGCCTGGGTTCCACCGGTATCGGCCACGGCATTGCCATTCCCCACTGCCGGGTGGAACACTGCCAAGGCACTATAGGCGCCCTGATCACCCTGGCCGAACCCATAGATTTTGATGCCATAGATGCCCAGCCAGTGGATATTTTATTTGCCATGCTGGTGCCCAAAGAAAGCCACGAGGATCACTTGCAAAACCTCGCCGCCCTGGCCGGTGCCCTGAGCAATGCCGACTACCGCAGCCGCTTGCGCAATGCCCGCAGCGACCAGGAACTCTACCAGGCCGCTATCGGCTAACCCATGTTGAGGGAATAACCATGCTCCACCTGGTGATCGTCAGCGGCCTGTCCGGCTCCGGTAAAAGTACCGCCCTCCATGTGCTGGAGGATGTCGGCTTTAATTGCATCGACAACCTGCCGGTAAGCCTGCTGCCAGCCCTGGTGGCGCAAATTGAAATCCACAAAGACAACAATCAGAAATTTGCCATTGGCATAGACGTGCGCAACGCCTGGCAGGATCTGAACATCTTCCCGCAGATGATTGCCACCCTCAAAGAGGCGCACCTGCCCTTTCGCACCCTTTACCTGGATTCCCAGCCGGCGGTGCTGATCCAGCGCTTTAGCGAAACCCGGCGCAAGCACCCGCTGAGCGATAAGAGCACCAGCCTGGAAGAAGCCATCGCCATTGAGCAGCAGTTGCTGGAGCCAATCCGCGATAGCGCCGACCAAATTATCGATACCAGCCACCTCAACCTGCACGAACTGCGCGACCTGGTGAAAGAGCGGATTGTGGGGCGCAGCCAGTCCACCATGGCGATACTGTTTGAATCCTTCGGCTTTAAACACGGCGTGCCGGTAAATGCCGACCTGGTATTTGATGCACGCTGCCTGCCCAACCCCCACTGGAAACCCAACCTGCGCCCGCAAACCGGCAAGGACCAGGAGGTGATCGACTTCCTGGAGGAGCAGGTAACCGTGCAGGAAATGTACAGCGATATAGAGCATTACCTGGCGCGCTGGCTACCGCGCTACCAGGCCAACAACCGCAGCTATATCACCATTGCGGTGGGCTGCACCGGCGGCCAGCACCGCTCCGTTTATTTAAGCGAGCGCCTGAAAGCCCATTTCGACCAGTATTATCACGATGTGCAAGTGCGTCATCGCGATATCAACAAACACCAGAAACCCAGCGCCCATGCCCAGCCAAACCCTTGAGATTATCAACAAGCGCGGCCTGCACGCCCGCGCCGCCGCCAAGCTGGCCACCCTTGCCAACCAGTTCCAGGCACAGGTGCAGGCGCGGGTGGGCGAAGGCAATTGGGTGGACGCCAAAAGCGTTATGTCGCTGATGCTGCTGGCCGCCAGCCAGGGCACCCAACTGCAAGTATCTACCCAAGGCGAAGACGAACAGCCCGCCCTGGACGCCATACGCGCCCTGGTGGCCGACTATTTTGAAGAGGGCGAATAGCCCATCTGGAATTACCGACTTGTTATTGGCAGGGGTTTTGCCTACCCTGTGCGCCCTTTTTTTGATCCGCCCCCCACCAGGCCCCGGTTATGGTTTACGACTACGACGACGTCAATCCCGACGACTACATCCGCAGCAAATCGCAGGTCAAACGCGAAATGCATGCGCTGCAAGCCCTGGGCGAAAGCCTGATCCATATGAACGAGAAGCAGCTGGCGCAAATACCGCTGAGCGACACCATGCTCGACGCTATCCATATCGCACGCAAAATGCCGCCTAAAGAGGCGCGCCGCCGCCAGATCCAATACATTGGCCGCCTGATGCGCGAGGGCAACCACGAGGAAATCCAGGCGGCAGTGGACAAGATGCAAAACCGCAGCGACCAGTACATCCACCGCCAACACCAGATAGAGCGCTACCGCGACCTGTTGATTGAAGGCGACAAACAGGTATTCCAAACCCTGGTGACCTCCTGCCCGGGGATAGATGTGCAGCACCTGCGCCAGTTGATCCGCGCAGCGCAAAAAGAGCGGGAAGAGAACAAGCCGCCCGCCAATGCGCGCAAACTGTTTGGCTTTATCCGCGAGCAGTTGGAAGCCAACGACTAATCAAGCCTTAACCGCCCAGGCAGCTGTTGCCTCTCCGGCGGTTTCCAGCAAAGCAAAGGGCGCCCTCGGCGCCCTTTGCTTTTTATCGATTGGATCTTTTTAGCGATTGGATGTTTTATTCAAGCGGGTCAACCACCGGGATACTCCGGCAGCCGCTCCAAAGCTCCCTCAGGGTTGGCTTGCTTGGGAGCCTTATCGCGCAGGCTCTCTTCACTTTCAAACAAGCGGTCGAAGCGCATTTTGGGGTTATCCCAGGAGCCGGTGATGCGGTAGCTGATACTGGTCACCTGATCCATCTGCTTCTTAAACAGCTTGCTCACCACATAAATGCCCGCCGCTGCCGGCAAGCCGGTGACCAGGGCAGTAAAGAAGGTCAGGTTGCCCGCCACCGGCAGGGTGGCGACTAGGCGGGTTTTGATCCGCTCGCGGCGCAGGTCGATACTGCCTGCCATTTGCAGGCGGCTGGATGGCCCGCGCACTTCCAGGGGCTGGCTAAACACCAGGGTGCCGCCCTGGAAATTAACCCGGCCGTCAATCCGGTCGTAGGCCAGACCACTTTGGTAAAGGTCGGAAAAATCCAGGCGCATACGCCGCGCAATCGAGTCGAAATTGAGTACCGACAACAACCGCAAAATACCGTCGCCCGCCGAGGCATCGCGCTTAAAGCGGCCTTCATCAAAGTGCAAATCCATATCGCCGTAGATATCCACCAACTTGAAATCCTGGGGCGAACCGGCCCAGTAGATATCCAGGTCAAAGCTGGCGCGCTGGCTTTCCAGGGTGTCCGGCTTGCCCCACTGGCGCATAACCTCGGCAATATCGCCGGCGCTGATGTGGCCGATAAAACGGGTTTGCATGCCCTGCTCGCCCTGCTGCCAAATCATTTTGGCACCGCTGGGGGGCGGCGCCTGGGGCGCCGCTGCCTTGGCGGCAAGGTTTGGGGCCGCTGCGGCCGGCGCCGCAACAAGGGGTGCCGCAATGGTCATGCCGCGAATACTGCCCTGGATATTGTCGATGACCACCCCCTGGGGGTTGGGGCGCAACTGCAGCGACCAGTTGCCAAAGTTGTCCTCGTCCAGCAGCAACTGTTCCACGGCTATATTGGCCAGGGGCAGGCTGCGCGGATCGAGTTGCTTTTTGGCCTTCAGGGGCAGCCCCTCTGCGGCGGCCTCGGCGGGCGGGGTGGGCGTGTCCAAGCCCAAGTCTTTGCGCGTCAGCTGCAGGCGTTTGAGCTTAATCTCCATCGGCTGCTGCGCCAGGGCGGGGATATGGATATCGCCAGCCACCGCCGGGTTATTCAGCGCCAGCTGCCAGCCGCGCCAGTCGCGCCTGGCCTCGACCGCCAGGTCGCGCAGGGGGACGCTGCCTATGTCATAGCGATCCAGGGTGACGCTGGCGCGAAAATCCAGGCCCGCAACCTTGCCGGGGTCAGCCTCCCCATCCGCGCCGGTGGCATCAAGCGCCTCGGCCGCACCCAATTGCTCCTGATAACTGCGGTAGCGGGCCAGCACCTGCTGCCAATCCGCCAGGTCAAACTTGGGCAGGCTGCCGCTCACCAAAAATTCCGGGCTGGGGCTGAAGCTGGCGGGGCGCTTGAGCGCCAGGTTGGCATTGCGCAATGCGTTGTTGTGGCGGCGATCCAGGCGGAACAGGGCATTAACCTGCTCGCCATAACTGAGCGCCACTTGGGATTCATCCTCCTGCAACCAGAGGTCAAACACCAAGGGGCGCTTGCGTGCAGCGCTTTTGGCCAGGTTGTCGGGCAGGTTGATTTTTACCCCCTGCAAATCGCTGCGCAGGTTGACCCGGGCAAAAGCCCCGGCGGCAAACTGCTCGCCATGGGGGTCTTCGGCCATAGTGGGGGCTGCCGCCGGCTCAGCACCAGAGGCGCGCGGGCGATGGTTGAGTTCCACCCGGGTTTGATAGGGAATAGCGCCTTCCAGGAACAATAGCTCCGGGCGGCGGCTCCAGCCGGCCAGTATGCGGCTGTCGACATTGCCGCTCAGGCTAACCAGGGTCTGGCTGTAGCCCTGCTGCTGGACGGTCGCCAACTCGGCCACCACTGGCTCGCCGAACAACTGCGCCTGCAACCCCTGGCTGGAGAGGCCGGTTTTGCTGTGGTAGCCAATTTGCCCCTGGAGGTTGCGCAAAGTCAGGTTGAGGTTCTGCAGTTCAAAGGCGGGCGCCTGTAGGCTGACATCCACCTGCTGGTAGGCCTCGGCCACCGGTGCCTGGCCGGCGCCCAGGGGAATGGCGAGATCCAGCTGCGCCTTCATGTTTCCCAGCAAAAACCAGCTATCCATGCTGCTGCCGATATGGCGGCGCAATATGCCCTCGCGCAGTACACGCATGCCGTCGGTTGCCGGCCCGGCAATGCTGCCTTGGATTTGCAATAGCGAACCCGGCCCCTTGGCGCGGGGCGCCATCAACAGGCTTGCCTGGCTCACCTGGCTGTCGTACACCCGGGCCTGTTCCACCTGGGCGCGCACCTGGCCGTTGCTCACCAGCAAGCGGCCCGTCAACTGCTCCAGTGCTGGCCAGCTGGGGCTGTAGTTGAGGCGGCTGTTGGCCAAATCCAGATACAGCTCAAAATGGCGCTGGCGCGGGTCTTTACTGTTAAGGGTGGCGCGATAGACAAACCCGGCGCTGCGCGCTACCCCGGGATTAGCCTCACCCACGCTTTCGTCGAGCCATTGGCGCAGGGATTGGGGTGCCATGGCGGGCAGGTATTTTTGGTAGAGGCTGGTATTGAGGTTGCGGCCGCCAATCTGCAAGTAGAGGTCGATATCACCGCTGTTGCGCTGCCAGGGTAAAAACAACCACATATAGCCGGTAAGGTCTTCATCCCCTTGGCGGAAACGCAGGGCGCCACTGTTGATATGGATTTGGTTGAGCTCCGGCGCCAAGCGCCAGGCCACTTGCCCCTGAAACTGGTCGTAGACCATAGGTGCGGCATAGCTGGGGCTGTAGTGCATGCTAAAACCG
>CAMLRI010000144.1 GCA_946482385.1 uncultured Cellvibrio sp. | reverse complement strand
GACACCTATCCAGGTGTAGGCAATCTTGATATCCACCAACCAAAACCACTGCCCCACCCAGCCTTTGGTGGTGTAAAGCGCGGTGAGCGCAATACCGGCCACAGCGGTAGGCAAAGCAAAGGGCAAATCTACCAAAGCATCCACCACGCGCTTGCCAAAAAATTGGTAGCGCACCAATACCCAGGCGACGATAAAACCGAACAATAAATTCAAACTGGCCGCCACAAATGCCGCGCCAAAGGTGAGTTTATAACTGGCGATAGCGCGAGCGTTGCTCACTACCGCCCAAAGCTCGGGCCAGCTCAGCTCCAGTGATTTGATCACCAAACCGGAGAGCGGAATAAATACAATTAAACTGGCATAGAGTGCGGCAAGGCCGAGGGATAAGCCAAAACCGGGCAATACACTTTTTTTAACCCAGGTTTTTTGGGGCTGGAAGACTGGCGTGGTTGCCAGTGTTGATGCGGAAAGTTCACTCATCGGTAAATCTCTTTTTTTACTCAACCACATTAATCCCCTCCCGGCCTCCCCTTTTTCAAAGGGGAGGAGCTATTCGCCCAAGATATGAGCGAAGGGGAATCAATCTCCCTCCCTTTGCAAAAGGGAGGGGCGGGGAGGGATTTATTCTCCCTGTTTGCAAAGGGGAGGCCGGGACGACTGTATGGATACAGGAGGTAGAGCAACGCAGGAGCAGTTGCCGAGGGGATTGGTTTTATTGATAAATCTGGTCAAAAATTCCGCCATCGCCAAAGTGCTCGGGCTGGGCTTTTTTCCAGCCGCCAAAATCGTCGATAGTCACCAGCTCTAACTGGGGGAATTTATCGGCATAGGCTTGTGCCACCTGTGGATCGCGCGGACGGTAATAATGTTTGGCGGCAATGTTTTGCCCTTCTTTGGTATACAGGTACTGCAAGTAAGCTTGGGCGACTTCAGCAGTTCCTTTTGCCTCTGCATTTTTATCCACCACCGCCACTGAGGGTTCAGCCAGTATGGAAATACTGGGCACTACAATTTCCACTTCGTCTTCGCCCAATTCATTAATGGCCAAAAAAGCTTCGTTTTCCCAGGTCAGCAATACATCGCCTATACCGCGCTGCACAAAGGTGGTGGTTGAACCGCGTGCGCCTGTATCTAACACCGGAACATTTTTAAACAATTGACGAACAAATTCCTGGGCGCCGGCGTCGTCCTTACCCTGTTTTTTGGCGAAAGCCCAGGCCGCCAAATAATTCCAGCGGGCGCCACCAGAGGTTTTCGGGTTGGGCGTAATTACCTCTACACCTTTCTTAACAAGATCATCCCAATCCTTGATATTTTTTGGATTGCCTTTGCGCACTAAAAAGACAATGGTAGAGGTATAGGGCGCACTATTGTTTGGCAATTTGGTTACCCAATCCTGCGGCAACAACCCGCCAATCTTGGCGATGGGATCAATATCGCCAGCCAGCGCCAAAGTCACTACATCCGCACGCAAACCGTCGATAACCGCGCGGGATTGCGCACCGGAACCGCCGTGGGATTGGTCGATTTTGACTGTGTCGCCGGTTTTGGCTTGCCAGTGTTTGGCAAAGGCCGCATTAAATTCGCGATAGAGCTCGCGGGTTGGGTCGTAAGAAACATTCAGCAGCGTGATGTCTTTCGCAAAGACGCTGACGCTAATTAAACTGGCCGCCAATACAGCGGCCGATTGTGCAAATAATTTCATGGTGTTTTCTCGCTAAAATGTGGTGGTGATCCTCGCGCAGCGAGGATCTTGTCGGTGATCGCTGTTAAAAACGGAAATCCAGACCCAATGCAAAAGTACTATCCGTGGTCGCTTTGGTGCTAATTTGTGCATCGCCTTCCGCTTCTAAACTCGCGTAATAACCAAAAACGCGAGTCGCTGAATTGAAGTTGTAATCCACACCCACCGCTAAGGCATCGGCATCAACATCGCTATAGGTTGTATTAGTGGGGGTACTGGTGGAGTGGCCGTACTGCACTCGCGCACTCCAGGGGCCGGCAATTTTCCACAGGGCATTAACCACATAGCCATCCTGTTCCTTGTAAGCGTTGCCCGCGGCACCGTCCCATTCAGAGAGTGGGTTTAAACCATTTTGCGCACCCAGTGTGGTGCCGTTAGTGCCAACAAAGGTAGAGAAGCCGCCGAGTGAATCAAAGGTTTCATGGCGCTCTGCGGTTTGGTAAATCGCCGCGATTTTTACCGTGCCCAGGGTAATTTCACCCAATGCGCGGAACACATCGCTGGTGGCAACATTGCGATCCACTGCAGCGCCGACAAACCATTTGGATTTTCCGTAAACCACCGACACCGATTGCCCGGAGGCAAAATCATTGTCGTCCTGCGGATTGCTTGCACTCACTTCTACACCGGTTTCTTCGGCTTGGATGGCGGCAATATTGATTTCCAGTCCACCCAATAAAATGGGCGATGCGTACTGGATAACATTGTCGGGGCGGTTTTCGCCAACCAGGTACGAGCCTATATCTGCGAGGGGCGCATCGTTAAAACGGTCGATATCGCTGCGCAGCACTGTATTGGTTTGCAGGGTTTTTAGCGGCGTATCGTTTTTACCGGCGAGCAGTGAACCCCAATCGCCGCGAATGCCACCAAAAATATTGCGTTGGGTGAGTTCGCGGCCATTGCTGTTGGTGCCGTTGTCCACGTCTATACCGTATTCCAACCGGTAAAACACCGTCAGGCCCTGGGCTGCATCAAAATCCCCCTGCACCCCCAGGCGGGAACCGGTGCTTTCCAGCGCAAAACTATCCAGCTCGGTAGTGGCGCCAGCAGCGCCTGTGTGGGCAAAACTGCTGCCGCTGGCAGGGAAATTATTTTTTTCCAGATCGTATTGATTGGCAGTGAGGTAGACCTTGCCGTAGAGCGTGGGAAACCCGGCAAAGGCCTGAGCCGAAAGCGCCAGGCTAACCACAGCAGCAAGGCTTGATGGGATAAAACGGGTGTTTAAAACAGGTGGTCGCACAACCGACCACAGGCGTTGAAATGACATGCTAATCTCCAAAATTCACATATCACTTCCGGTGGTCCGGTCAGTGTTTCTTTAATATTTTTTAATAACTTTCGCGTTGGATAACCAGCAACTCATACCCGCAAAAAATTCAGTTTTGCGTGGGTATAGTGACTAGTACTTGGCGTTGACGCTTTTATCCAAACGCTTTTTTTCGCGGCGTTCGAGCTGCACTACCTGGCCGTTATGGATTTGGATTTCCAGCGAACCAAACTGGATTTGCGCCAGTTGTTGCCGAATTTCCTCCAAGAGTTCCGCCGAGACAGTAGCAGGCTCCAGGCGATGGTTTGCCATAGGGGCCTCCTTTTCACACCAGGCCCTGTGCCTGGCATGGGGTGCATCCTAGGGGCTTGGCTGTTATTTCCAAAATACCGTTTTTTTATGAAGTTATAACCTAAACAATTCACAACAACTGCTATATAAAGTTATAAGCAAAGAAATAAGCATTCTTTCCATTCGGCAATATCCGCCCCTAAGCTGCGCCCATTAACCTTGGAGGGGCAGCATGAACAACATTCACTTTTCCCACCTGTTGGAAGACCACCCGGTATTGATCGTACCCGGGTTGCACAACAGCGATGCCTACCATTGGCAAAGCCTGTGGCAACAACAATTGCCCGGCAGCCGACGCATAGACCTGAACGATTGGCACACGCCCAATCTGGATGGATGGAAAGCCGCGATTCGCCATCAACTCAATGCGCTCTACGGCCAACAGCAAAAACCGGTGCTGATTATCGCCCACAGCTTTGGCACCCTGGCCAGCGCCAGCATTGCTGCCGAAACACCGGAACAAATTGCCGCGCTGCTGCTGGTAGCACCGGCCGACCCGGACAAGTTCAACCTGGCACCCCAGCTGCCACAACAACCACTGCGGGTTCCTGCCAAAATCATTGCCAGCAGCAACGACCCCTGGCTCAGCGATACCAAAGCCGCTTACTGGGCACTGCAATGGGGTACGGATTTTTTACGCTTAAAAAATGTGGGCCATATCAATAGTGAATCTGGTTTAGGCCACTGGCCGGAGGGCGTGCAGCAACTGCATCAACTGCTGCGCAAAGCCAAACAGGAAAATCGAGCCATGCAGCGCCGGGAAAAATCTTTTCAGGCTGCCTAAAAAAAATGCGCCCACTGGAGGCGCATTGTTCATGAGCGGCAGGGTGCTACGCCGGCGCGCTGGTGCGAATCAAATGATCGAAAGCGCCCAGGGATGCGGTGGCACCGGCGCCCATGGCGACGATGATTTGCTTGTAGGGCACAGTGGTGCAATCGCCCGCGGCAAACACACCGGGCACGGAAGTTTCGCCGCGCGCATTGATTTCGATTTCACCGCGGTTGGATAGCTGCACCTTGCCTTTGAGGAAATCGGTATTGGGCAGCAGGCCAATTTGCACAAAAATACCTTCCAGCGGCAGGGTGACCAGCTCGTCGTTGCTGCGGTTTTTGTAGGTTAATCCCGTAACTTTTTGGCCGTCGCCCATAACCTGGGTGGTCAATGCTTCGGTGATCACAGTCACGTTAGCCAAGCTGAATAATTTGCGCTGCAATACCGCATCGGCGCGCAGCTTGCTGTCAAACTCCAACAGAGTGACATGGCTGACAATACCGGCCAGGTCAATGGCCGCTTCCACGCCGGAGTTACCGCCGCCGATCACCGCTACGCGCTTGCCTTTAAACAGCGGGCCATCGCAGTGGGGGCAGTAGGCCACGCCCTTGCCGCGGTATTCCTGTTCGCCCGGCACATTCATTTCGCGCCAGCGCGCACCTGTGGCCAGAATAACGCTTTTGCTTTTTACGCTGGCGCCACTGGCGAGTTTAATTTCAATCATATCGCCGGGAATTAGCTCCGCAGCTTTTTGCAGGTTGATGACATCCACATCGTATTCTTTAACGTGTTGCTCCAGCGCCGTAGCCAATTTTGGCCCCTGGGTTTCTTTCACCGAAATAAAATTTTCGATGGCAACTGTATCCAGCACCTGGCCGCCAAAACGCTCGGCCACCACACCGGTGCGAATACCTTTGCGCGCGGCGTAGATGGCCGCTGCGGCGCCGGCGGGGCCACCGCCGATCACCAGCACATCGAAGGGATCTTTTTGGCTGATGAGTGCGGCTTCGCGCGCGGCCGCGCCTGTATCGATTTTGGCGAGAATTTCTTCCAGGCTCATGCGGCCCTGGCCAAAGTGCTGGCCGTTTAGATACACACTGGGCACCGCCATGATTTGGCGAGTTTCAACTTCTTGCTGAAACAGGGCGCCGTCGATCATGGTGGCGGAAATATGGGGGTTTTGTGCCGCCATGGTGTTCACTGCCTGAACCACATCGGGGCAGTTATGGCAGGAGAGAGACACAAACACTTCAAAATGAAACTGGCCGTCAAGCGCTTTGATTTGTGCCAGGGTTGCATCATCCACTTTGGGCGGATGACCACCTGTGTGCAGCAGCGCCAACACCAAAGAGGTGAATTCGTGGCCGAGGGGAATGCCGGCAAATTCGATGCGCGGTGACTCGCCCACTTGGGCAACACCAAAGGAGGGGCGATAGGCCGAATTGCCATCCAGGCGCACACTGACTTTGTTGGATAAGCTGGCAATCTCATCGAGTAGTTGTTTGAGTTCCTGGCTTTTGCCGCTGTCATCAAGGCTGGCAACCAGCTCAATGGGGCGCTGCAACTTTTCCAGGTAGGCGTTGAGTTGGTTTTTGATGGCGGTGTCTAGCATGGTGTACTCCGTAAGTAAGACCGGCAGGCTCCGGGATGCAGCAGTCAAGACACGCCGTAAACCCATCCCTGGGGGCTCGACGCCCGAATCATCGGGCGACGGTCTTGCCTACTGCATCCCGAATCCTGCCTGAGCAGGTATTAGCAAAATTTAAATTTTTCCCACCAAATCCAGCGAGGGCGCGAGAGTGGCATCGCCTTCTTTCCACTTGGCGGGGCAGACTTCGCCCGGGTGGGCGGCCACGTATTGCGCGGCTTTGACTTTGCGCAGCAGTTCGGAAGCATCGCGGCCGATACCGCCGGCGTTGATTTCGATAATTTGAATGCGGCCTTGTGGGTCTATGACAAAAGTACCGCGGTCGGCAAGGCCGGCTTCTTCAATCATCACACCGAAATTGCGGGTGATGGTGCCAGTGGGGTCGCCGATCATCGGGTATTGGATTTTGCCGATGGTTTCGGAGCTGTCGTGCCAGGCTTTGTGGGTGA
>CAMLRI010000143.1 GCA_946482385.1 uncultured Cellvibrio sp. | reverse complement strand
TCAACGATTAATATGCTTTTGCTCATTGTTCTTTTTCCTTGTATCGGCGAGTTATAGGTGTAGGCCACCCCGGCGCAGGCACCGGGGCTTTCGCACAGTGGCCAGTATCAGGAAAAAGGCGGTTAGGCAGGGAGAGTAGAACTACTCAGTGCGTATGGGTGATTCCCCCCAAGGGGGACTGGCAACCTGCTAGCTGAAAGAGGCGCTCAAGGCTTGGGGCTGGACAAAATCGCGCACCAATTCCAGGGCGGATTTGACATGGAGTTTTTCCATCAGGCGGGCGCGATGATTTTCTACGGTGCGTACACTCAGGCCCAGCTGCTCGGCAATTTCGCGGCTGGATAGCCCCTGGAGTATGCCCTGGAGCACTTCCTGCTCCTTGGGGGTTAGCAGTGCCAGGCGCGCCTGGCGGCTGGCTTGGAAGAGGCGCTGCTGGTGCAGCTGGCGGCTGAGGGTTAGCGCCGCCTGGATTTTCTCTAGAAACTGGTGGCCGCGAATAGGCTTTTCGACAAAATCAAAGGCGCCCTGCTTCATGGCCTCCACCGCCGCGCTGACTTCGGCATAGCCAGTCACAATAATCACCGGTGGCGGCACCTCGTGTACCTTGCACAGCTGCTGGTGCAACTGCAAACCGCTAACCCCCGGCATGCGCATATCGCTCACCACGCATTCGCAGGGGCTGGGGCTATAGCTGTACAAAAAAGCTTCGGCACTGCTGTAACAGCGCGCCACAACCCCCAAAGGCTCCACCAAACCCTCCATCATGGCCAGGGTAATGGCATCGTCATCAATTAGATGTACCTGTGGGGCAAGGCTCATGTGGCAATCCATATATGGGTTAAGCGCTGGGGTTAAACAGCAGGGTTAATCGCAGGGGTAAGCCTAAACAAGCTTAGCAGTTATATAACAAACCGCTATTAACGCGCCAAAATGGCCCCAGGGTTACTGGCAAGCCATGCAGCTTGCACTTGCTGCCCGAGTCAGTTAAAACGCGCGCCTTGGTTACTTGCCGTTAACAGGTTCCCTATGACCCACCCCTCTTCTGCATTATCCCCCAGCTACCTGCAGCGCTTTGGCGGCATTGCCCGCCTCTATGGTATGGATGCCCTGGCGGCTCTGGCGCGCGGCCACTTTGTGGTGGTGGGCCTGGGCGGAGTGGGCACCTGGGCAGCCGAGGCCCTGGCGCGCTCCGGTGTGGGTGAGCTGACCCTGATTGAGATGGACGAGGTGTGCGTAACCAATACCAACCGCCAATCCCACGCGCTTAGCTCCCGCATTGGCCAATCCAAAAACCAGGTGATTGCCGAGCGGCTGCGCGACATCAACCCCGAGCTGGTGGTGCATGTAATCGAAGACTTTCTCGATCGCGACAACCTTAAGCAGCTGATTGGCCGCCAGCACCATCTGGTGATAGATGCCATGGACGCCGCCCATATCAAGGCCGCCCTGGTAGCCTATTGTTTGGCGATTAAGGTGCGCCTGGTAACCGTTGGTTCCTCCGGCGGCAAGCGCGACCCGCAACGGGTGCGCGCGGTGGATTTGGGCCACACCCAGGGCGACCCTATGCTGCAAAAAATCCGCACCCAGCTGTACCGCCACCACAATTTTTCCCGCGATGCCAACCGCAAATTCCGCGTGGACGCCATCTATTCCGACGAGCAAATGGTCTACCCCAAACCCGATGGCAGCGTCTGCCAAACCAAACAGCACTTGCAGGATGGCGTAAAGCTGGATTGCACCGGCGGCTTTGGCTCCAGTGTGATGGTAACCGGCACCTTTGGTTTTTTAGCGGCCACCCGCGCCATTGAGCGCTACCTCGATAAACACCTGCAACAAAACCTTTCGCAATAACTACACAATTCAAAAAAATGATTTCTGCTTAAAAACTTGATGCCCATCAAGCAACGGGGTTTTATTTTTGGCATAGGGAATTATTGGGGCTAGGCTGAAACGGGTATTGGTGATGCCCCTACGGAGATAGGCCTATGCAGGACAAGCCCGCAAACCCCGCCCCCGATCCTTGTTGCCCGCTGCTGGTTGAGCAACAAAACAAGCGCGACGAAAAACGCAAAGAATGGCGCCTGTTTATTTTTATCGTGGTGTTTCTATTCCCCATACTCACGGTGCTGCTGGTAAGCGCCATGGGTTTTTCCATTTGGTTCTATCAATTATTGGCCGGCCCACCGGGCGCGGGTTAAGGGGAGCGCAACATGGAAAATTCTGCCGTGCCACCCAGCGCCAACATTCCTGCCAGCATCAGCTCACCGCTGGAACTGATTGCCAGCACCCATCTAGCCCCCAGCCAATGGCATATCGCCAGCCTGGTCGCCCATGTACGCCCGCAACAACTGGATGAAATCAAACACTGGCTGTTGCAGCAGCCGCAGGTGGAAATTCACGGCGAAAGCGCCCAGGGCAAATTGGTGATCCTGGCCGAAAGCGCCAGTGAAAAAACCATTGCCGATTTGCTCGATCAGTTGCGCCAACAACAGGGGGTGTTGAATGCCGCCCTGGTGTATCACGAAATTCTCAGCGCCGAGGATTTACTCGACGACCTGCCTGAGCCGCCACTCCACGAAAATGCCAAGGAATAATCACCATGAACATTAGCCGCCGCCTGTTTGCCAAAGCCAACGCCGCCGCTGTAGCCGCCGCCAGTATCGGCCTGCCCCTGCCCGCCAGCGCCAGCAACCTGCTGACCAACCGCGAACTCACCAGTTTGAAATGGAACAAAGCGCCCTGCCGTTTTTGCGGCACTGGCTGCGGGGTTATGGTCGCCACCAAAGACAACCGCGTGGTTGCCACCCACGGCGATGTAAAAGCTGAAGTGAATCGCGGCCTCAATTGCGCCAAGGGCTATTTTTTATCGAAGATCATGTACGGCAGCGACCGCCTGCACCAACCCCTGCTGCGCATGAAGGATGGCAACTACGATAAAAACGGCGATTTTGTGCCCGTCAGCTGGGATACCGCTTTTAACATCATGGCGGAAAAACTCACCACAGCTATCCGCGAAAGCGGCCCGGAAAGTGTGGCCATGTTTGGCTCCGGCCAGTGGACTGTGTGGGAGGCCTACGCCGCCAGCAAATTATTTAAAGGCGGTTTGCGCAGCAACAACCTCGACCCGAACGCGCGTCACTGCATGGCCTCGGCGGTGGCCGGGTTTATGCGCACCTTTGGTATGGATGAACCCATGGGCTGCTACGACGACTTTGAAGCGGCCGATGCCTTTGTGCTTTGGGGTTCCAATATGGCGGAGATGCACCCGATTTTATGGAGCCGCATTACCGACCGCCGCTTGTCGTTTGATCATGTGCAGGTGGCGGTGCTATCGCCCTACGAAACCCGCAGTTTTGATCTGGCGGATATCGGCATGGTGTTCAAGCCCAACACCGATTTAATTATTCTGAATTACATCGCCAACCACATTATCCAAAGCGGCAAAGTCAACCAGGAGTTTGTTAACAACCACACCCGTTTTGCCAAAGGCCAGGACGACATAGGCTATGGCCTGCGCCCGGAAGATCCGCGCCAACAAAAAGCCACAGGTAAAGATAAAGCCAACACCTGGAGCGATATCAGCTTTGAAGATTTTGCCCAGTTTGTAAAACCCTACAGCCTGGAATACACCGCCAAAGAAACCGGCGTTGCCGCCGAGCACCTCAAACGTTTGGCCGATATTTACGCCGACCCCAAGATTAAAGTCATGTCGCTGTGGACCATGGGCTTTAACCAACACACCCGCGGCGTGTGGGCCAACAACATGGTGTACAACCTGCACCTGCTCACCGGCAAAATCGCCGAGCCGGGCAACAGCCCCTTCTCGCTCACCGGCCAGCCTTCGGCCTGCGGCTCCGCGCGCGAAGTGGGCACCTTTGCCCATCGCCTGCCCGCCGATATGCTGGTTACCAACCCCAAGCACCGCGCCATTGCCGAAAAAATCTGGCAGCTGCCGGAAGGCACTATTCCCGACAAAGTCGGCTTCTCTGCGGTACACCAAAGCCGCAAATTAAAAGATGGCGTGATCCGTTTTTATTGGACCCAGGTGTGCAACAACATGCAGGCCGGCCCCAATATCGCCCAGGAAATTCTGCCCGGCTGGCGCAACCCCAAAGCCTTTGTGGTGGTGTCCGATGTTTACCCCACCGCCTCGGCCCAGGCCGCCGATTTAATTCTGCCCAGCGCCATGTGGGTGGAAAAAGAAGGGGCCTATGGCAACGCCGAGCGGCGCACCCAATTTTGGCACCAACTGGTTACCGCACCCGGCGAAGCCAAATCGGATTTGTGGCAGCTGATCGAGTTTGCCAAACACATTAAGGTTAAGGATGTATGGCCCGCCGATTTACTCGCCAAAGCGCCGGACTACAACAACAAAAACCTGTACCAGATTTTGTTTGCCAATGGCCAGGTCAACCAATTTGATAAAAGCCAATGCGACCCCGCCTACGCCAACAGCGAGGCAGAGGCATTTGGTTTTTATGTGCAAAAAGGTTTGTTTGAAGAATACGCACAATTTGGCCGCGGCCACGCCCACGACCTGGCCAGTTTTGATGCCTACCACCAGGCGCGCGGCCTGCGCTGGCCGGTGGTCGATGGCAAAGAAACCCGCTGGCGCTATCGCGAAGGTTATGACCCATACGTCAAAAAAGGCACGGGCGTACAGTTTTACGGCCACCCGGATAACCGCGCCATTATTTTCGCCCTGCCCTATGAGCCGCCCGCCGAATTGCCCGATGGGGAATACCCCTTCTGGCTCAGCACCGGGCGGGTATTGGAGCACTGGCACACAGGCACCATGACCAACCGCGTGGAAGAGCTGCACGCCGCCGTGCCCAATGCCTTGGTATACATGAACCACGAAGACGCCGAAGCCCTGGGGGTAAGGCGCGGCAGCGAGGTGCGCGTGATCAGCCGCCGCGGCGCCGTACGCGTGCGGGTGGAAACCCGGGGCCGGGTTAAACCGCCGCGCGGTTTGGTGTACATCCCCTTCTTTGATGCCACACGCCTGGTCAACAACCTGACCCTCGACGCCACAGATCCCATTTCGCTGCAAACGGATTTTAAAAAGTGCGCCGTCAAAATCGAATTGGTCAGCCTGGCCTAACTGTGAAAAAGGAACACTCCATGAACCCTATGAAAAAGTACCTGTTATTGGCCAGCATCCTCATCGCCAGCCTACTCATGGCGGCAATGCACCTGCAGGCGCAGGATGTGGAAGAGCAAGATGTAAAAGCCCTGCCCCTTGGCGCCAGCCACCTGGACGCACCGGCGCCCGACGGCATACGCCCCGGTGGCACCCTCAGCCAGGAATTGCCCGCCCCCAAAATTCCGCGCGACAAAGTGACCGCCGAACCCAGCAGCCGCAACTACCCCGAACAACCGCCGATGATTCCGCACAATATTCGCGGCTACCAAATCGACAAAAATTTTAATATGTGCCTCAGCTGCCACAGCCGCAGCGCCAGCCCGCAAACCGGCGCGCCCATGGTCAGTATCACCCACTTTTACGACCGCGATGGCCAGGCGCTCGCCGCGGTTTCACCGCGCCGTTATTTTTGCACCCAATGCCATTTGCCCCAGGCCGAGGTAAAACCCGCGCGCGGCAACAGCTTCAAAAGTATTGATGCCGTATTGCAAAGCGCCAACAGCGAGGAATAACCCATGTGGAAATGGCTAAAAGATTACTGGCGCGTATTCAACCGCCCCGCCACTTACATTGGCATGGGCACCCTGAGTTTGGGCGGCTTTATTGCCGGCATTATTTTTTGGGGCGGTTTTAACACCGCACTGGAATTCACCAACACCGAGCAATTTTGTGTTGGCTGCCACGAAATGAAAAATAACCCCTACCAGGAACTGGCTTCCACCATTCACTACACCAACCGCTCCGGTGTGCGCGCCATGTGTTCCGACTGCCATGTGCCCCACGCCTGGACCGATAAAATCGCCCGCAAAATGCAGGCATCCAAAGAGGTGTGGGGCAAGGTATTTGGCACCATCAACACCCGCGACAAATTCCTCGCCAAACGCCGCGAACTGGCCGAGCGCGAATGGGCGCGGCTAAAAGCCAACGACTCCCTGGAATGCCGCAACTGCCACGCGTTGGAATCCATGGATTTCACCCAGCAATCCCCCCGCGCCCAAGCCATGCACTCCACCCTGCTCGCCAGCGGCGAAAAAACCTGCATCGACTGCCACAAAGGCATAGCCCACCACCTGCCCGATATGGCTGGCGTCCCCATGGTAACGGAAGCGGATATTCAG
>CAMLRI010000142.1 GCA_946482385.1 uncultured Cellvibrio sp. | reverse complement strand
CTTTGTGGGAGCTGGCTTAAACAAAAACCGTCAACTTATTTTAGGACGGGACAAAGTAAGCCTTGGTGGCCCATTAAATTCGCCTTCAGGGAAGCAGCACGTCCAGCTGATATTCACACCCGGCCACAGGGTTGCGCACACAATTATCGGCAAGGCGCAGCCCATTACAGCTCACTTGCACTTCACTCACAGCCGCGCGGCGAATATTCACTACAAAGCGCGCTCCGCGAAATTCACGCACCGCACTCGCCTGCTGCCAGGCCGAAGGCAATTGCGGGCAAATACGCAGGCCATCGCTGCAGCCCTGCAACCCAAAAATTCCCTCCACTACACAGCGATACACCCAGGACACAGTACCCGTATTAAACAGCTGCGACGAGCGCCCCGCCGTGCGCGGATATTGCCTATAGGCGCCGCGATAATAATTGGGAATAAACACCGGCAATTGCCCGCGCTGTAGGTAATCCGCCTCACTCGGGCCTGGAATCATTTGCCGCAACAAGTGATAGGCGCGATCCTGCTCGGCAACGGTTAACAAACTGTAGATATAAAACACCGCCGCATGGTTATACACAGAACCATTTTCCGCCGAGCCAGGATGTTTTTGCGTAACCCGTCCCACATCGTCGCGCATGGCACTGTAGGGCGGAGCCAGCATAGCGACACCATAGGGCGACTCCAATTGCTCCGCCACCGCAGCGATCATTTTTTTACGCTGCTCTTCACTGGCAGCACCACTGAGTATCGCCCAACTTTGCGGGTTTAAAAAAATACGCCCCTGTTGATCGCGGCTTACACCAAACACCAAATTGTCGTCGGTAATACCGCGCCCAAACCAAGCGCCATCCCACAGGTATTGATTGACCGCCGCATTAATTTGTTGCGCGCCGGCAATAAATTTTTGCTGTGCATCAGTGCGGGATTTTTTACCGCACACATCCGCCCATAGATTCAAGGCGTAGGCTGTGGCCAGCGACAGCCAGCCCGAAACCCCCTTGCCCTTGTAGCCCACCATATTCATGGGGTCGCACCAATCGCCCTGGGCAATAAAACTCAAACCTCGCTCATCCCTCGCTTGCAACAGCCAATCCATGGCACTGCTGATACGCTCAAACACACTCAGGCTTTTGCCATCATGCCCCGCCACCAGTTCATCCAGAATGGCGTAGTCATTGGTTTCATCCAAATAAACTTTTAAACAAACTGGCAACCATACACAGTGGTCTGTATGCGGAATTTGGTTGATGTATTTAAGCTCGGCGCCCTCCACCAACAAAATGCCATCGGGCATAGCGCCAGATGCCTCCTGCTGGCCAAGCGCGTGCAAAAATGCAGCGCGGGTAACTTCCGGTTTTATAAAAACCATACCCATGTTGTCTTGCAGGTAGTTGCGGGTTTGCGGATCGGTGGTGAGGCGGTTGACATCGCCGTGGTAAAACACCTGGCGCGGCAGCCAATGGTTTACAAAATTATCCAGCTCGGTATCGGGAGTTTTGATGGTTAAGCAACCGCTGCCACTGGCGATATAAGCGGCATAGGCCTCTTTCGCGCGGGCAAACCCCTGCTCGCTCAAATACAGCGAACGCAAATGTTGCACCTCGGCATCATCAAACGCGGGGCCGAATATAAATCTATAGGTCTCATCGCCATGGGCGGGCAAGGCCAAACGGTACTGCAAAATGGCCGCCGGCGTTTCGTAGCGCGCATCGCCCCCGGCCAGGGTTTGCTGTTGCAGCGCGGAGGGGTTGTGCAGGCCGCCCTCACCTTCAAACGCCTCCTGCTTTGCCTCCCAGGCGGTTGGTGGCCGCTCGTGCAGAAAAAAAGTTTTGTCTTTGAAGAATTTATTTTTAAAGTGATCCGCCACCTTTTGGTAAGGCGTAACGCAGCTGGCAATAATACCGCCCAAATCTGCACGATACTCCGCCGACTGGTTCATCCACGACATATAACCCACCGGGAAATAAGGGTAGACACTAATACGGCGGCCGCGCTGCGAGCGGTTGACAATCCTTACCTCCCAAAGCTCAACCACATCCGCCACCGGCAGGGAAAGGGTTAACTCTATTTCGATACCCAATGCCCGCAGCGTCCAGCGCAAATCACTTTTGCCAACGGAAAACCGGTAATGCTCGTAGGCAGCGCGCACTGGCTCATAGGGCGCCGAAAAAATTTCGCCGGTTTCTTCATCTTTAACATAAAAAAAACGCCCGGGGTGATGCGCATAATAGGGCTGCTCTGGCTGCATAAAGGTTTTAGCTTCCAGGTTGGGCGCATAGGCGTATTTGGCTGGCTCCGGCTGCATAAATTGCGCAACTGCATAACCGCGGCAAGTGGATTGGATCATCATCCGCTGGTTCCACAAAAAACCGGCGGCACGCGGCATGGCCGTGGGACTGTGCAGCTCGTAGCGCTCGCCGCTGGCACTGGGGTTGAGTAGAGTTGTTGGCATAAATATCTCGGCAGCAGATAAGTCGACAATAGATAACGCAATAAACCAAAAAAATTATGCGTGACGAGCCTTAAGCTCCAGCTGGATAGTTTCCAGCTGTTTGTCGCTCAGGTTGTAAAAAATCAGCGAGAGCGCGGTAAGCAAAGCAAACAGGCCAGGCACAATGGTTTGCATGTAGACGATGCTATCGAGCGATGCCCCTGCCTGCATTTGCCCGGCTTGATAACCCATCAGGGCAAGCACCGACAACATCAAAGCGGAGCCGGCGGCGCTGCCGATTTTTTGCGAGAAGGTAGTTGCCGCAAAGGTCATAGCGGTGGCGCGGCGGCCATTTTTCCATTCGTTGTAATCCGCCACATCGGCGTACATGGCCCAGGTGATAGGTGGTTTAAAGCCCAGGGCAATACTGATCAGAATATTAAGCGCAAACATCCATAAAATTTCAGCGGGCAAAGCGGCGCTGTCTTGCACTTCACCGGTTGCGCGGATGCGCTGCACACTAATCACCTGCCCCTTGGCATCAGCCAGGTTCAGCACCGCACCGGTTTCGGCCAGGGGCACCCGCTCTTTAATAATCCAAAAAATTTTGTCGTGGCGCAGCCACTGGTAGCTATCGCCTTCCGCCGCGTCACTGCCGAGCAGATGCTTGGCATCCAGCTGCAGCGGGTCGTTGCTGGCAATATCCACCACACCCAGGCTATCCGGCTTGGGCACAAAGCTAAAGGCGATGGATAAACTCGCCACCACTACCATTAATGCCATCATTAATTTTCGCTTGTCGATGTAGCGGGTTACGGTGGACGCCAGCATCGCGCCCAGCATCAAGCCCGCCATTTGCAAGCCGATGTAATTGCCAAGCAAATCCGGGCGCTCGACAAAATAGCGGAAGTAATAGGCCGCCGAGCTGCTGCGCAAGGTCATGGCAACCATAAACACCAGGGCCAAGACGAACAGAATCATCCAGGGGCGACAGGTCAACAGGTCTTTTAAATCTTGCAGGGGATTGGTTTTTTCCTGGCTGGCATGGGGCTGAATGCGCTCGCGGGTTGTGAAAAAAGTCACCGCAAATAACAGCGAGGCAATCACCGCATAAACCACCATGGTCAACTGCCACCCCTTGGCCGAATAGCGGTCGCCATCGCCAAAATATTCTGCCAATTCAGGCGTGGCGGCGCCCACCAAAATACCGCTGAAGTAGGCGAAGAAAAACCGCGTGCTGTTGAGTGTGTTGCGCTCCTGGATATTGCCGGTGAGCACCGCCGACAGCGAGTTGTAGGGCATGTTGAGCACTGTGTAGCAGAGCATCAGCAAACTGTAGGTGGCATAGGCCCAAATTAATTTGCCGGTTTCATTCAAATCCGGCGTGCTCATGGTGAGCACGCCGGCGCCCATCATCGGCAGTGCGCCCCAGAGCAAATAGGGGCGGAATTTTCCCCAGCGGGTGTGGGTGCGGTCGGCAATACCGCCCATGATGGGATCGGTAATGGCGTCGATAATTTTGGTGACTGTCACCATAGTGGCGGCAGCGGCAGCGCTGATGCCGAACACATCGGTGTAAAAAAATACCAGGTAGGAGCCGATAATCGTCCAGTAAAAATTAAACCCGGCATCGCCCAGGCCATAGCCGATGCGCTCGCGCCAGCTTAAGCGCGCCAAACGGTCGCCATGGCCCTGCTGGGGGGCGGTAGAAATATGTTGCGCTGTCACTGGATAACCCCTGCTTATTATTAATTGTTGCGCCTTAACGGCGCAGGCGGGTGGAATCCCGCTCCTGGATGCGATAGCCCATATCGACAACCGCTTGCGCCGGCCGCTCGCCCGCAAGGCAGTTCACAATCATCTCCGCCGCCTTCACCCCCATCTCATAACGCCCCACCGACACACTGGTGAGCGAGGGGTTCACATAGGCCGCTGCCTCTATATCGTTAAAACCGCAAATTGCCAGCTGGCCGGGCACGCGGATATTCATACGCTGGGCCTCAAACAAGGCGCCCAGAGCCAGGTCGTCGTTAGCGGCAAAAAGCGCATCCACCTTGCCCTGGGTAGCGGCCATCAGGCTGCGCAACAAGTCGCCGCCGGCGCCGATGGAGGAAGGCTCAGGGGTTGTCGCCACAGCGGCCGGCAGATAAACCCCTGCCTCTTCCAGGGCGGTGCGATAGCCCTGCAAACGCTGCTGCACCCGCGCATCCATACGCGCCCCAATAAACCCTATGCGGCTATAGCCCTGGCCCAGCAGAAAGCTGGCCACATCGTAGCCCGCCTGCCAGTGGGAGAAGCCGATATTCATGTCCAGCGGCTGGGGCAATAACTCCATCAATTGCACTATGGGAATGGCCGCCTTTTCCAGTAGCTGTAAACAGCTGCGGGTTTGCTCGCCGCCAGTCAGGATCATCGCCTCGGGCGCCTGGCTCAGCAGGGCGCGCACCAGTTTTTCTTCCTCCAGGGGCGAGTAGTGGGTATCCACCATCAGCACCTTGTAGCCGGCCGCGCCCAGCACCTCGTAAATGCCACGCAGCACATCGGTAAATACCACGTTGGTCAGGGAGGGGATGGCCACACCGACGACGCGGGATTTGGCCGAGGCCAGGGAGCTGGCGAACTGGTTGGGGATATAGCCCAGGCGCTCAATAGCCTGCTGCACCTGCTGGCGCAGCACCGGGGATACCTTGTCTGGGTAATTGATGGCGCGAGACACAGTGATTGCACTAACACCGGCCGACTTTGCCACATCAACCAAGGTTACTTTCTTATCCGTTCGAGAGTTTTTGCCCATTTTTGCCGCTGGTTATCGAGTTTTATTTATAAAAGTCGATAACACCATAACACAACACAAATGATTGCGCTATCATGTCGGGGCGACTATCGCGCCATCAAATAAATATGATTTAATAGCCTGCATAATGATCCAGCGAGACACCCTATGGCCGTCCAACCCCAGCTTTCCAACCCCAGTGCCCACACCTGTTTGTTGATAGTGATGGGGGTATCCGGCAGCGGCAAAACCACCCTGGCGCAGCAGCTGGCAGCCCACTATGGCTACCGTTTCCTCGATGGCGATGATTTTCACAGCGATGAAGCCAAAGCGCGCATGGCCCGCGGCGAACCACTCACCGATGCCATGCGCCAACCCTGGGTGGAAAATATGTGCACCCACCTGCAAGCCGCCAAGCTGCGCGGCGAGCACTCGGTACTGGCATTTTCCGGCCTGCGCAAAGCCCATCGCCAGGCGGTGCGCGATGCCGGGTTAAAAACCCTGGTGTTATTTTTGGATGGGGATGAGGCGCTCATTCAAGAGCGGGTAAACCAGCGCCAGGGGCATTTTGCCAATCCGCGCCTGGTGCACAGCCAGTTTGAATCCCTGGAAGATCCGCGCCGCGAAGCCGATGTGTGCACCATTGATGTCCACACCACCCAGGCCGAGGTTTTTCGCCAGGCCCTGGCCCTGGTGGATCGCTTTTTAGCGCCGCCAACCCAGAGCACAGTCCCCCGGGCCGCCCTGCCCTAACCCCTTGGCCGCCGCGCTTGCCTGCAGTAAAACCATCTGCGACACTCCCCACAAATTCTGTTTTAACGCACTGAGCTTTAGACACAAAAGAGAGCCAGCAAGTTTGGAGACCGCCGATGAAAACCCTGCACGCAACAACCCTTATCCTGTTAAGCCTTTGCCTTGGCGCTTGCGCCGGCAAAACCCAATACCGCGATGCCTGCAATTCCGAACTGGATGCCGCCTGGAACGAATTATCCATCGCCAAAGCCGATGGCTTTAGCGGCACTGTGAGTTACGGCAAAGCACTCACCCTGATCACCGGTGCGCGCACTAT
>CAMLRI010000141.1 GCA_946482385.1 uncultured Cellvibrio sp. | reverse complement strand
GGTTGAAATCCGAGCTACCAAAAATACCCTGGGTTAAATCGCCAAATAATTTTTGGTTGTTCCAGTAGGTGGTGTTGGAGGCGTAGGTGCTAAGGGCTGCCGAGCCGGGGAAATCCGTCGCGCCATAGCGCTCGTTGGCCATGTGGTTGAGCACTATATCCGCGTAAACCGCAACGCCCTGGCCATTGAGTGCATTCACCATGCTTTGGAAGCTTTGCTTGTTGCCACGGGCGTGGTCGATAACGCGCGGGTCCTGTGGCTGGTAGCGCTGCCACCAGGCTTGGTTGCCGGAATTGGATTTAATGGGCGGCGCCACCAACACAGCTTTGTAACCGAGGTTTTTGATCTCCGTGGCTTTGGCGGCCACATCGGAATAATGCATATCAAACGCATGCATGATGACATCCGCACTGGCCTGTTGCACCAGCGGCATAGTTGCCAGGGTAAAGCCCAGCGCCAAACCCAGGCGCGACAGAACACGATTTACCGATTTTTGAATTTTTGTTGCGTACATAAAAACTCCTGCCACTTATTCAGGGGTGAACAGAGGTGGTGATTGATTGGAAAAAATTATTGTTATTGGTAATTTTCAGGCGCACGAATCCGCAAGCTGGATAAGCCCGGTAATCACGGCGCTGAGGAAATGGATGAAATGCATCCGCTCATGGCTCACCAAATTGCGGCGGGTATAGCCGTAAACCGGTGAGGAAAACAGGTTGTGACCTAAAGCTCTTTCTTGAGTTATTATTTTTTCACAGAAATGCCGGAATAAAGATTGCCAATAGTTGTGCTAATTATTGTTGTGTTTACGCTTGGCTACTTATTCCCTGCCGCGGGATACAACCGCTAAAACCCCCACAGCCGAAACATAGTAAAAATAAAACCGCGCAAAAAACAGCCTTATGCATACGTATTCAATGTAAAGCTTATGGGCATTTCATATATCGAATAAATCAGAATTTTTGCCGCAGCCTATACGCCAGCAAGCCATATTTAGCGCTCGCGAATGGCTTGCGCCATAGCCTGGTTCAAGCGGGTTTCCAATTCGGTTTTGATGCGCAAATAGTGGCTGAGCTGCAGGCCAGTTTGCTGGGCAATGCTGTCGCGGCAGAGGGAAAGGTCGAGATCGGTGATATAGCAGGGATAGCCTTCGGCGGAATTGCGCCGCTGGAGAATATAGCGCGCCACGGCCACAAATAATTCGTCGCCGTAGGCCAGCGCCGAAAACTCGCGCTCGTCGCAAAAAATGCTGTAGCTCAAATCGCCACCTGTATCCATTTCGGCAATTGCCTTGATGGTTAGCAGCGGCGCCTGCGGCCATTGCAATGGCAGTGGCCGCGCTTGTAAAGCCGCGCCGCGCAACCCCGGGGGCGATAGGTATTTGGCGCTTTCCAGCTCAAATACTTGCAGCTGATCCAGCAGTGCCGCGCTGCCAAGCTCGCCCTGCCACTGTTGGTGTTGCACACTGTTGCGGATAAACACCAACAGGGGTTTTAAAAAGGTGTGGGCGCTGTGGTATTGGCTGTGCAAGGGGATAAACGAACCCTTGTCGTCCACCACCATAACCTGCGCCTGGCGCTGCTCGGCATCCAACTGAAAAAACACATAGATCCCCGGGCTTTTTACACACTGGCTGATCACCGCCAGGGGGTGGTCGCGCAGGGCGTAGCGATCCACCACCAGGGGGCTGAATTCCAATTGCGGCTGGGCGAGTTTTTCCAGCAATTTGTCCAGCTGTTTAAAGCGATAAATTTGCGGCTGGCGCTGCAAAAATTGCAGCAACAAATATTCATCGCCCATGTGCAATAAATAGCGGCTGCCGGGCGGCCGCGCACCGCTGTAATAGCAGGCGATAAGGTCGCGCCACAGCTCGCTTAAGCGCTGGGCGATATTGCTGCCCTGCCCCTGGCTGAAACAGCGAATGCTCAATTCCGGCAGGCTGCCGTTGCGCCCCGGTGGCAGCAGGCGCAGGTAATGCAGCAGGGCATTGACAAGCGCATCCTGGGGAAAGTGGCGCACCACCAATTCGCCCCAGGAATTCAGCTGCACCAGGTCGACACTCAACACCAAATTGTCGCGCAGGCCACTAAACCCCAGGGGGTCGCTGTGGCTGCTGAGCATCTGCATGCCTTTTTTGTGCAGCTCGGCTTGCGGCTCCACCCCCAGGTTGACCAACAGCAGCAGCCGCTCCACCTGGGAGTTGGTGGTAAATGCCTGGTGACTGGGCACCAGCGGCGCCGGCAGCCACTGCTGCAGGCACTGCAACAATTGGTTTTTTTGCACACTGCTGAGCTGGTAGTGGCGGCTGAGCAGATCCACCCGGGTGCCGGCCTGCAACAAGCCATTTACCTGGCACCAGAGCAGCAGCTCCACCAAACTGCGCGCGCGGCGGATCGGCTCCACCGCCACCGAGCGCAGGTTTAAATCCTGCTGGCTGCCGCGCAGCAGCTGCCAACCCTGGTCGCCCTCGCCCTGCACCAGGCACAGCGCCGGTTCGCTCAGATCGCGCGATATGCCGGGGTTGATCCACTCCACCTTGCCCGCCTTGCGCTCGAAGGCAGCGTGGAGTTTGCGCCCGAGGATCAGCAGCTCGTCGGTGCTGATAGCCGCCTGCAAACCCAGCTGCTTGTTGAGGTCGCTCAGCAGCCGGTAGCTGTGGTTGAGTTCATTTACCAGCAGGGCGCGCTCGGCAATCACATGGGGCGATTTCCAATAGCTGCGGTTATCGAGCATGGTGAGCAGGCGCGGGTTCCACTGCCATTCCCCCACCAGGCTGGCGAGCAGCCGCCGCTGCCAGGATTGCTGGGCGCTGGCAGAGGTGCGCGACAGGGGTTTATTGGCTTTAAAGTAAAAACAGCGGCGCACCAGTTCCAAGCGCTCGCCCTGGTCGCGCGCCTGCAAGTAGGCTTCGATCCGGCGGTACACCATCACATAGGGGTCGAGCCCATCGGCATCTGGCTCGGCGGCGTAGATGGCGCGCTTAAAGCTCAGCGCCAGGGGTTCAGCCCTGGCCTCATCGCCCTCCAGGCCACTGGCGTAAACCTCCAGCAGCAGCAACTTGAGTACCGATTTGTAGGGGGAATCTATCGCCTTGTACAACTGCCAAATACCGGCGCCCACATATTCGTTGGCGGGGATCGCCGGCAGGCCGCCAAAGTCGATCACCTCGCCCGCCTTGATAAAGCGTTTGTGCAACAGGGTGCGGGTGTATTCCAGGTAGTTGTGCTCCTGGGTGACGGGCACAAACCACCAGAGCGGCAGCTTGCCCCCCAGCCACAGGGCGGTGCGGTAAAACTCGTCGAGCAGCAAATAGTGCTGGGCCGAGCCGCTTGCCTCGCTGCTCAGGCGCGCGGCGCGGCCGGTTTGGAAGCCCTCGCCAGTCATCAGGAAAAAATGCACCTCCAGGTGCACATGCTGCGCCGCCCAGTGGCTGATCTGCTCGCATTTGCGCTCCAGCTCCCCCAGGGCGGCGGCGCCCAGTGCCGGGTTGTGGCACACCCAAATGTCCAGGTCGCTGCTGTCGCTGTGGGCGATACTGCCCACACTGCCCATCACAAAGAGCGCATCTATACCGGGGGTTTTGTCGCTGATGTCGCGGCTGTAGGTAAAACTGCGGGCGAGGATTTTGGCCAGGCGCAAACTGGCTTTATCCGGCTCATAGCCATAAAGCTGCGCCGGGGTAGCAGCAGATACATAGCCGGGCAACATGGGGTGATTAACGTGAAACAGCAGCGGCAACAGTTGCAGCAACTGCTGCTGCCGCTCGCTCAAGCTGGCCAGGGCGCGGGCCAGGCGCTGCTCGTTGAGCTGGCTGAAACGCTGCTTGAGGCGCGTTAGCAGCTTGCGGTCCAGCCCCTCGTCGATGCTGTGAATGTCGATCGGGGGGGTATCAATAGGGGTAGAGATCATGCCGCGCCTGAATCTATAGGGTTAGCCCAGGGCAACGCCGGGCTGCCGCTACTCGGAAGAATTACTGGGGTGCTCACTGGGCTGGCTGAGTACCTCCGCCAAACTAGTGTAGAGCAACTCCGGATTCACCGGCTTGGATAAATAGCCATTCATGCCCGCCGCCAGGCAGCGCTCGCGGTCGCCGCGCATGGCCTGGGCCGTCACCGCCAGGATCGGCAGCTCGCCTGCCGACCAGCGCTCGCGGATTTTGAGGGTGGCCTCCAGGCCATCCATCACCGGCATTTCCAAATCCATCAGCACCGCATCAAAGTGTTCGCTGGCCAGCAGCTCCAGCGCCTCCCGGCCATTGCCCGCCACCCGGGTTTGCACCTGTTGTTTTTTCAGGATGCCGCAAATCACCTGCTGGTTGACCAGGTTGTCCTCCACCACCAGCACCCGCGCCTGGTGCAACAGCGCAAAGCGCTCGGCGCCTGCCTGTAACAGCGGGCTGATGGCCTGCAGGCGCGGCTCGCGGTTAATGGCGCGGGTCACCGCCTCGAACAGGCGCGACTCGCTCACCGGTTTGCTGAGGAATTCATCAACGCGCAGGGCATTGGCATCTGTGTGGCTGATTTCATCGCGCTGGTAAGCCGATATCAAAAACACCTGGGGCATATACTGCAGCGACAAATCATTCTTGATCATCCCCGTCAGTTGCAGGCCATTCACATGGGGCATGCGGTAATCCAGCAGCACCAGGTGATAAGGGCGCCCCTGGCTATCGGCGGCGCGGATTTTATCCAGCGCCGCCAATGGGTGGTTACACTCGTCCACCGCCAGTTTCAAACTGCGCGCGGTGGAAAGCAAAATGGTGCGCGCTATGCGGTTGTCATCCACCACCAGCACGCGGATATTGCCCAGGCTGCGCGATTGCTCGCGCAATTTATTGTCGCCCAGGCGGCTCGGCTCAAAGCGGGCGCTAAAGCTAACCCGGCAGCCGCCGCCGGGCGTCGCCGCCACATGCATCTCGCCGCCCATCAAGCCCACCAGATGCTGGCAAATGGCCAGGCCACCGCCGCCAGCGGCGCCCGGCTCCTGGTGACTGCACAGGCGCGTTTCCAAACACTGCAACTGCTCGGCGCTCATGCCACAACCGGCATCCTCCACCACAAACTCCAGCACCAAACCGGGCAGCAGCAAACGCCGCACCCGCACCACCACCTGGTCGCAACCGGCGTGCAGGAAGGCATTATTCAACAGATGGTTGAGCACCTGCCCCAAACGCCCGGCATCGCCGCGCACAAAGCGCGGCACCTCGGGCGCCAGGTCGTAGGTAATGGCAACCGGGCGATGCAGGGCGCTGATTTCAAACAGGCGGGTGAGTTTTTCAAACAGCAGCTGCAAATCGAAATGGGCCTGCTCGAGGATCACCCGCCCCACTTCAATTTTGGAAAAATCGAGCAGCTGGTTAATGATCTGCAGCAGCGAATCCGCCGCCGAGTGGATGCTGGTGAGGTAGCTCTGTTGCTGCTCGTCCAGGGAGGTGTCCCGCAGCAAATAACCCAGGCCGATGATGGCGTTCATGGGTGTGCGGATTTCGTGGCTCACCCGCGCCAAAAACTCGCTTTTGATATTGCTGGCGCGGTCGGCCTGGGCCTTGGCGTGCAGCAACTCCTGCTGGGTCAGGATGAACTGGGTGATATCGCTGTTCACCACCACACAGCGGGTGGCCCGGCCGGCGCTGTCGTGCTCAAAAAAGCCAGCGCGGGAATGCACCCAAATCACTGTGCCATCGCGCTTGAGCATGCGGTATTGCAACTGCAGGGCGGTGCGGCGGTTAGCCACCGCCACCGCAAACTCCTGCAGCAGGTTATCCAGGTCATCGGGGTGAACAAAATACTGTTTGAGGGTATCCAGGTTGCCGGGCAAATCCTCATAGGTGTAACCCAGCAAACGCAGGAAGCTATGGCTGAAATAAATCTTGTCGCTGCCCAGGTTCCAATCCCACAGGCCATCGTTGCTGGCTTCCATGGCGTACTGGTAGCGCAGCTCGTGCTCCTCCAGCTCGCGCAACCTGGCCTGCAATGCCCCTGTATCGTCCGGCTTATCACTCATAACCCAACTCCTGCCACCCCTGTCCCTTGGCCGCACCGGGCAATCAACCCGGCACAGCAGTCGCACAAAAAACAATCAAATAGAGGTTTAAGGGTAGATCAGAACAGGGCAAATACCAGCAATGAGAGGAGAAATGTTGATTTAAATGCCAACCACAAAGAGGGGCTCATATAACAGGGCAAGCCCGGATATACCTGAGTCGCCAACTCAGTACCAGGCTGCCATCGGCTGACTCAGCCACATTCAGCCCATGATCCAATGCAGTGATTACCTGTTCC
>CAMLRI010000140.1 GCA_946482385.1 uncultured Cellvibrio sp. | reverse complement strand
GTCACCACCCCAAAAATTTCATAAAACAAAAACAGCGCCGCAATTTGCAGCGGGCTGTAACCCAATTGATGGAAATGCAATACCACCAGCATGCGCAGCGCGCCGTCGGTAAGGGTAAAGGCCCAGTAATTGCCGGTGACTATGGCATATTGTTTTATTGCCGGTGACTTTTTCATAGATTTCCTGTCGGCGTAGCCCGTATGGAGCCTGGCGTAATACGGGGGGGTTTTTTTGCGAACATCAATAACCCCGTATTCCGTTACACTTCATACGGGCTACATTAATCCGCCAATCCCACAAGTTTCGCCAACTCCGCCGTGCGATTGGCATAACCCCACTCGTTGTCGTACCAGGCGTAAATTTTTACCAAAGTATTATTCACCACCATGGTGGAGAGCGCATCCACTATGGACGATAAGGGGTTGCCGCAGAAATCGCTGGAGACCAGTGGGCGCGTTTCGTAACCCAGAATATCTTTTAAATAGGTTTCGCTGGCGGTTTTTAACAGTGCGTTGACTTCCTCCACACTGGTTGCGCGGTTCACTTCAAATACACAATCCGTCAGCGAACCTGTGGCCAGTGGCACCCGCACCGCGTGGCCATTTAATTTGCCGCGCAATTCCGGAAAAATTTCGGCAATGGCCGTGGCTGAGCCGGTACTGGTGGGAATTAAATTGGAATGGGAAGCGCGGGCGCGGCGTAAATCTTTATGGGGCTGGTCGAGTATCGACTGGGTATTGGTTAAATCGTGAATGGTGGTGATGGCGCCGTGTTGAATGCCCAGGTTTTCGTGGATGACTTTTACCACCGGAGCCAAACAGTTGGTGGTGCAGGAGGCGGCGGTGACAATGCGATGTACAGCAGGATCAAATAAATGCTGATTCACACCCATAACGACATTTAATACACCCGGCTCTTTTACCGGCGCACTGACCACCACGCGTTTTACGCCCTGGTCGAGATAAGCCTGGAGTAATTTCACCTCGCGCATTTTGCCGCTGGCTTCAATCACCAGGTCGCAGCCGCTCCAATCGGTTTCGGCAATGGTTTTGTTGCGCGTGAATTTGATGGCTTTGCCATCAATATAAATCGCCTTATCATCGCCGCTGGTTTCCGCTGCCCATTGGCCTTGCACGGAATCGAACTTTAATAAATGCGCAAAAGTTGCGGCATCGCCCGCCGGGTCGTTGATTTGCACAAATTCAAATTCCGGCCAGTGCCAGCTGGCGCGCAGCGCCAAGCGGCCAATGCGGCCAAAGCCATTGATACCTATTTTGATTTTTTTCATGTTCATTTCCACAAAAAAATAAAGGGTTAACAGCAGCGATTGGGTCGATCTTCCATCGCACACAAACGCCGGTGGTTTTCTGCCAGCCAATCCTGATTGGCATCGAGCATCGTCTTTAAGGTTTTGCTAACCCATGCGGGCAATTGCGGGTGCAAGCGGTAATACACCCACTGGCCCTGGCGGCGGTCGGCCAATAAACCGGATTCGCGCAGCAGGGCCAAATGGCGGGAAATTTTCGGCTGGCTGTCATCCAGCGCGCAGGTGAGCTCGCACACGCACAGCTCTTTTTCCCGCGCGACTAAAAGCGCAATGCGCGCGCGGGTGGGGTCGGCAAGGGTTTTGCTGAGGAAATCGGGAGTGAAATCGGGCATGGGCTATTGCTATCTTCATATATGGAAATACAAATATATGGTTTTCCGTATATATTGGCAAGTGCCATTTTATGCTTGGGTGGGCGCCAGTGTGGCGCTCTTGGGTATGGCCATTATTGTGTGGGGCTGGCGCGGGCATTGACCCGCAGGTTGTTTTTTAACCTTGCCATAGGCGGCATCGGCTGGTAAGGTGCGCGCACTTTTTGATGTGAACTTGCCTTTTACCATGATGTTGTTGCTTTCGGCTTTAACGCCGCCTTGATTTTGCCCCTTCCTCCGTTGTTGTAGCTTTCGGCATTGTTGGCCGAAGGCTCTTTACTATTTTTTCCATTTTCGTAATCAATTTGTGCTGCTGTCATTTTCGATGCGTATCGAAAATGCCTGTGCTATAGCCGCGTTTTGATTTTTTGTTTTTGATTTGTATAGGTATCTCGTTATGTTAACGACAGTAAAAGAACAATGGTTTGCCAATATTCGCGGCGATTTTTTATCGGGTTTGGTGGTGGCGCTTGCGCTGATTCCAGAAGCCATTGCCTTCTCCATTATTGCCGGGGTCGACCCCAAGGTGGGTTTGTATGCGTCGTTTTCGATGGCGGTGATTATCGCTTTTGCCGGTGGTCGCCCGGCGATGATTTCTGCCGCAACCGGCGCTATGGCGCTGTTGATGGTGACTCTGGTGAAAGAGCATGGCTTGCAGTATTTATTGGCGGCAACGGTATTAACCGGTGTGATTCAAATTGTCGCCGGTTATTTGCGCCTGGGTGATTTGATGGGGTTTGTATCGCGTTCAGTAGTCACCGGTTTTGTGAATGCCTTGGCGATTTTAATTTTTATGGCGCAATTGCCGGAACTGACCGATGTCACCTGGCATGTGTATGCCATGACGGCGGCGGGCTTGGGTATTATTTATTTGTTTCCTTATATCCCCAGCCTCGGAAAAATAATTCCATCGCCATTGGTGTGTATTTTGGTACTTACCGCCATTGCGATTATTTTCAAGATGGATATTCGCACCGTGGGTGATATGGGCGAATTGCCCGATACCCTGCCTATTTTCCTGTGGCCGGATGTGCCGCTGAATTGGGAAACCCTGATGATTATATTGCCCTACGCAATTCCCCTGGCGGCGGTGGGTTTGCTGGAGTCGATGATGACCGCCACTATTGTCGATGATATGACCGATACCACCAGCGATAAAAACCGCGAGTGCAAAGGCCAGGGTGTGGCTAACCTTGCTACCGGTTTGCTCGGTGGTATGGCGGGCTGTGCGATGATCGGGCAATCGGTAATTAATGTGAAATCTGGCGGCCGTACGCGTTTGTCCACCTTTCTTGCCGGCGCACTGCTACTGATTATGGTGGTTTTTTTAAGCGATTGGATTTCCGTTATCCCTATGGCGGCCTTGGTGGCAGTGATGATTATGGTATCTATTGGCACCTTTAGTTGGGCATCAATCCGCAATCTGAAAAAACACCCACTCTCGTCCAATCTGGTGATGCTCACCACGGTGAGTGTGGTGGTTGCCACCCATAACCTTGCCTATGGGGTATTTATTGGTGTGCTTATGGCGGCGATGTTTTTCGCCAACAAAATTGGCCATTACATGGCGGTAACTTCTGAATTGAATGAAGACGGCAGCGAGCGCACTTACAAGGTTTTTGGCGAAGTGTTTTTCCGCTCGGCGGATATGTTTGTGCGCGGTTTTGATCTGAAAGAAAAACTGCCCAGGGTTACCATTGATTTAACCCACGCCCATTTTTGGGATATCACCTCGGTTGCTGCGCTGGACAAGGTGGTGTTGAAATTCCGAAAAGAAGGTGTTGAGGTGGACGTGATTGGTATGAACGAAGCGACCAAAACCATTGTGGATGATTTTGGTGTGCACCATAAACCGGAAGAAATTACCCAGGTGATGGGCCACTGACCAGAGCGCTTTCCGCATAAACAAAAACAGGGAGCCGCGGCTCCCTGTTTGTTATACGGCAGTAATAAAAATTACTTCTTAATACCTTCCACGTGCAGTTCCAGTTTTACCACTTGGGAAGCTGGGCCCAAATCCATTTTGATATTGAAATCGCGCATGTTGATTTCGGTTTCGCCTTCAAAACCGGCGCGGTAGCCGCCCCAGGGATCTTTGCCTTCGCCGATTTTTTCCACTTCGATGGTGACGCTTTTGGTGACGCCGTTGAGGGTCAGGTCGCCGATGATGTCGAATTCATTTTTGTCATCGCCATCCACTTTGATTTGTTTGCTGACAAAGGTGGCCTTGGGGAATTTGTCGACATTGAGGAAATCGTCGCTGCGCAAATGCTTGTCGCGCTCGGCGTGGTTGGAGTTAACGCTGGTGGTGTCGATGGTGACAGAAATAGTGCTGGCTTCGGGCTTGGCGGGGTCGTAGCTGAATTCGCCGCTGAAGTTGTCGAAGCGGCCGGTGAGCCAGGAATAGCCCAGGTGCTTAACCGCAAAGTTGATAGAGGCGTGGGCGCCTTTGGTGTCTATCACATAGGTGTCGGCCAGGGCGGGCAGGCTGATGGCGGAAGTGAGCGCCAGGGCCAGCAGGGCTGGCTTCAGGGGTGATTGTTTTAACATGGTATGGCTCCTTTAACGGGTTGAACACAAGTGGAATGGTTGAACACAAAATGGCTAAAACGCGTGGCTAAAACCTGGCTGGTTACTGTTTGGATTTGCCCGGCTTGAGCATGCGCACCAGGGTGCGGTCGCGCCAGACAAAATGGTGGATAAGGGCGGCGGCGGCGTGGGCGGCGGCCAGCAGCACCAGGCCCCAGGCCAGGTATTCGTGGATTTCCCCGGTGAGATCCACCTGGTCGGCATTGAGTTCAATCAGCGCGGGGATTTTTAACAGGCCGAACATCTCTGCCGGTTTACCCTCGGCGGTGGTAATCAGGTAGCCGCTGGCCACCAGGGCAAAAATCGCCAGGTACAGCAGCAGCTTGGCGCCCTTGGCGGCCAGGGCTTGCAGGCGCTGGTGCACCAGCTCCTCGGGGGTGGGGTTGAGGGCGCGCCACAGCAACCGCAGCAGGGTGAGCAAAAACAGCAGTAGGCCGAGGCTGATATGCAGTGCCGGCCCCTTGTGGTACCAGGGGTCGTAGTAGCCCAGGTCGACCATGTAGACCCCCAGGCCGAACAGGAAGAACACCAGCAGGGCGCTGAGCCAGTGGATGCAGATGCTGATTAGGCCAAAGTCTTGGCGGCTGTCCTTGAGCATGATTGCCTCGGTTCGGATTGGGGTGGTGGCTGGAGTCAAGCGTTAAGGTGGATTCAAGATAGCAGCTATGGCTGCAATGGGCACTGGCCTAAAGTGTAGCCGCGCCTGGATACCTGGCGGGTTAAGAATCAATAAGTTATTTAATATCAATGGCTTGGGTTGTTTTTGTGGTTTTTTGTGATGGCCTTTGATCGAATTTTTCGTTTCTTATCTTCCAATTTTTGCCGCGATTAATCGGCTTTTTGTGGCTTTTGTTGCAGCACCGGGCGCTTGTGGCCCTGCTCGTCTATGGCGACGTAGATGTATTCGCCCTGGGTAACCTGGGTGATTTGGTGGGTGAGGAAATCCTTGATCCACACCTCTACCTGCACCCGGATGGAGGTGCGGCCGATGCGCAGGGTGCTGGTGTAGCAGCTGATGATGGCGCCCACAGGCACCGGCCGCAAAAAGCGCATGCTGCCCACCGCGACTGTGGTGACCCGCCCCTGGGCGACTTCGTTGGCGTGGATGGCGCCGGCTATATCCATCTGCGCCATCACCCAGCCGCCAAAAATATCGCCAAAGGGATTGGTATCGCTGGGCATGGTGATGGTTTGCAGGGTGAGTGTACCCCTGGGGCTGGTATGGGTAGGGCTGTTACTGCTGGCGCTGTTACTAGTGTCGGAAGTGCTGTGATAGGTGCTGGCCATGGTGGCTCCTCAGGTTGTTCTGGGGAGTATAGCCGGGGCTACAAAATGGCCGGGAGCCATTTTAAACGCCGGCACGCCATAAAAAATGGCCGGGAGCCATTTTAAACGCCGGTACGGCGGCCCAAAGGGTGGCGGCCAGGGAAGGCACGCCATAAAAAATGGCCGGGAGCCATTTTAAACGCCGGCACGGCGGCCCGCAGGGTGGCGGCCAGGGAAGGCACGCCATAAAAAACGGCTCCGCCAGGGAGCCGTTGGGGGTTGGTACTTATTTCAGCGCTTGAGGGTTTAGCCGTTCCTTAAAGCTCGCCGCTTTCATCCTCGTCATCCTGGGGGTTGCCGATCCAGATAACGCCCGTGACCTCGCTCCAGGTTTTGCCCAGGGCATCCACATAGCTGGCTTCCAGCAGATAGGGGGTATTGCTGGCGGGCAGCTCGACGCTGCGGGTATGGGTGCCCTGGAAGTAAAAGGCCATTTCCCCCTCGTCGTCCGGCTGTTGGTCGGCGGCAATCTCGGTGCTGAAACTCAGCACTTGTTCGTCATCCTGGTACAGGCGGATTTGGGCCGTCATGGGGAAGGCGTCGTAGTTGCCATAGGTGAGCAGTACCAGCTGTTGGCTGTCCGGGTCGTAGTAGCCGTACACCAGGGGTTGGCTGTGGAGGATGGTTTGGGTTTGCATCACCACCAGGGCGCCATCGTCGCTGGCTTCATCCGCATCCAGGTTGCCGTCGATGC
>CAMLRI010000139.1 GCA_946482385.1 uncultured Cellvibrio sp. | reverse complement strand
TGCTGCTCCTGGCGCGCCACCAGTTCGGCGTAGGGGGCTTTGATGGCCTGCAGTTTGCCGCTGTCGGCCAACACGTCTACATGGGCCAGCAATTCGCTGTCGAGCAGGCGCTGGCTAATCAAAATTTCGCCCTTGTCGGGTTTAAGGTGGTTGCTGTGTTGCACCACAAAATCCTTCACCAGCGATTGCTGTTGGCTGGTCGGCTCGGCCAGCTCGTGTACCGCCGCCGCCAGCTGCAAGCGCGGGCTGGGGTTGCGCGCCGCCAGGTTGCCCAGCAGCTGGGCGCAGCAAATAGCGCGAAAGGCGCACTCCACATAGGCTTCGCCGGTAAAGTCGATCAGCAGGGTATCGCCGGAGAGCATTTGGCGCTGGCCGCTGTAAAGGTTGACCACGCTCTGCAATTGTTTTTCAAAACGGCGCAACACTGTGGCAAAACTCTCACTGTTCAGCTGTTGGTACAGCCGCTCCATATTCACTATCTGCAAACTCAAGCGCACAGATACCTGTTGCGGCGCCTCTGGTTCCGGCTCGGGAATATCCTCGATACTCGGCATCTTCTCCACCACGGCCGTTACCAACTCGCTGGCGCTGGGCATCTTGTCTTTCAGCTGTGCCCACCAATGGCGGTGGATCGACCACCAGATAATAAACAGGCAGGTAAACACGCTCAGCAGCCAAAAAAAGTAAAACTGATAATCGCGCTCGCTGTGGCGCGGCACCTCCAGCACCACCTCCACATAGCCGTAAATATTGTTGTGCAGGGCAATGGCCGCAGAGAAACGGTGGCGGCGGCCCTGCACCGGCTGGTTGGGCTTAAAGCCGCTTTGCACCAGCAAGCGGTTTTCCACATTGTGGATGCTGGCGCCCAGCACAAAGGGCGCCTGCTGGGTGTCGGCCAGTATCGCCTGCATGCTTACCAGATCCTGCTGCATAGCGGCGTTGACAGCCTGGCGCGCCGCACCGGAGGCCAGTGCATCGCCATAAAGGTGGATGCGCTCGCGCTGGTTGGCCTCGCTATTGTGGTAATACATGGCGCCGCCAAACAGCCCGAGGAACAGCAGCAACAGGCTGCACAGGGTAAGTTGCGGGTAGGCCTTATAGGTGGATTTGAGCATGGTGTGATTGTCCTTGTCTTATCTGTAGTGGCGCCTCGGCCGGCGTTGTCCTTGCCGGGGTGCAGCTGCTGGCGCTACCCAGAGGGGTAGGTGTATTTATGCGCCGCATTTTAGCCTAATTAGCCGCGCAACACAGCCGCCCCGGCGCCTGTGCCGGGGCGGGGTAATTAGGCTAGAATGCGCGCCCTACGCAATCCGCTTGGGCTGTTTAAGTATGCCCGGGCCATCGCCCCGTTATGGCAACCGCCAGGTTACCCAGTGACGGCAACCACCAGGTTAAGAGAGGCAAGGTGAACGAAATTTTACTGATTAACGCATCCGGCCAGGATAAACCCGGCGTGACCTATGCCATCACCCAGGCGCTGTCGCACTGCGATGCGCGCATCCTCGATATTGGCCAGGCGGTGATCCACGACACCCTGGCCCTGGGCATGCTGGTTAACCTGGAGCTGCCCGCCAGTGAGCGCGATGCCCTGTTGCAGCGCATCCGCAGCGCCTGCGAAGCCCTGGATATCCAGGTGCGCTTCCAAACTATCAGCGCCGAAGACTACAACCACTGGGTGGAGCAGCAGGGCAAAACCCGCCATATAGTCACCCTGCTGGCGCGCCAGATCAGCGCCGGCCAGATTGCCGAACTGACCGCTATCACCTCCCGCCACGGCCTGAACATCGACAGCATCAATCGCCTTTCCGGGCGCATTGCCCTGGCTGACCTGGAGCAGCAGGATAGCGGCAGCGCCTGCGTGGAATTTTCAGTGCGCGGCACCCCGGCGGATATGGCGGCGCTGCGCGCCGATTTTATGGAGCTGTCGGCGCGGTTGAATATCGACCTGGCATTCCAGCGCGATACTGTGTACCGCCGCAACCGCCGCCTGGTGTGCTTCGATATGGATTCCACCCTGATAGACGCTGAGGTAATTGACGAACTGGCCAAGGCCGCCGGAGTGGGCGAGCAGGTGGCGGAAATCACCGAAGCGGCCATGCGCGGCGAGCTGGATTTCAAGCAGAGTTTTGCCCGCCGCATGGCGCTGCTCAAGGGGCTGGATGAATCGGTACTGGCCGGCATTGCCGCCCAGCTGCGCTTGAACGAGGGCGCGGAAAAACTCATCGCCACCCTGAAAAAACTCGGTTACAAAACCGCCATCCTCTCCGGCGGGTTTAATTATTTCGGCCGCTTCTTGCAGCAAAAATTGGGCATTGATTATGTCTATGCCAACGAGCTGGATATAGTCGACGGCAAGGTGACCGGCGAAGTGAAGGGCACAGTGGTGGATGGCCAGCGCAAAGCGGAGCTGCTCGCCATGCTCGCCCAGCAGGAGGGCATAGCCCTGGAGCAGGTGATCGCCGTGGGCGATGGCGCCAACGATTTGCCCATGCTGAGTGTGGCGGGTTTGGGTATCGCCTTTCGCGCCAAGCCCTTGGTAAAAGCCTCGGCGGAACACGCCATTTCCAATTTGGGCCTGGATGCGATCCTCTACCTCTTGGGGCTGCGCGAGCGCGACAAATTGCTGTGATTATCTGCACCACTCCAACATAAAAAAAGCCGGCATTCTCGCCGGCTTTTTTTATGGGTTGCTGTTCTGGGGTTTAGGACTCCATATTGAAGTCGTAACTCATATGGTGGGTTGGCTCCTGCAAATAATGCCCCTGGATATAGTGGGCGCCCGCCTGCCACAGGGTGGACAGCACACTGGCATTTTCCACAAAGGGCACCAGGGTGATTTTGTTTTCGCCGTGCAGCTGCTCGATCAGGTTGATCAGGGTCTCCGGGTTTTCGTTGTTGTTTTGGATATCGCTCGTAAAAGAGCCGTCGATCTTGATCAGGTTGGCTGGCACATGCTTGAGGGTGTTAAAGGGGTTGAGCGAGCAGCCAAAATTGCTGATGGCAAAATGGGTTTTGAGTTTGCCCAACCCCTCGGCAAAGGCCTTGGCGGCGTTGAGGTGAGTGGTGACATCAATTTCCTGGGCCTGGAAGGTAATGGCATCGCTGGGCAGCTTGGCCGCCTTGAAGGCCACGCTCAACCAGGGCAGCAGTGTGTCGTCGCACAGGGACTGGTGGCTGATATTGACGATCAGCTTGGTTTTGTTGCCCTTGGCGCGATGCTCCGACAGCATCTTGATGGATTCCAGGATCACCCAGCGGTCCAGCTTGGTGCTGGCGCCAATGGTGGCGGCGGCATCGAGGAATTGCTTGGGCGATACCTCTTCGCCCTGGTCGTTGACCATGCGCAGGTAGACTTCGTAATACTCCTCGTCGGAACCGCGCAGGCTGATAATCGGTTGGAAGAGCAGGCGGAAGCGCTCGGTTTCCAGCGCCTGTTGCAGGGCGGCGGCGGCATCCAGTTTTTTCTCCTGCTGGGGCACATCCGGCTCGAACAGGGCAACGCGAGTATCGCCAGTGCGCACTTTTTCCATGGCGCTGCGGGCCTGCTCAATCACCGTATTGGTGTTGGTGGTGTTTTCGTTGATCAGCGCTATGCCGATGCTGGAGCGCACCTGCAGGGTTTTGTGGTCTATGTCGATAATGTGGCTGGCCACGGCGCTGTCCAATTGGCGCGCGCGGTTGATGGCGGCATCGGCTTTGATATTGGGCACCAGGATTGCGAAGGCGGAATCCCCCAGGCGCGCTATTACATCCTGGGTATTGGCTTTGCTGCGCAGCAGCGCGGCTATGTCGCCCAGGGCCAGGTCGGCACCGGTTTCGCCAAAAGCATTGGTGACCTGTTCGCTAAAGTTTTCCAACTCCAGGTACATCAGGCAGTAGTGTTGCTTTTCGTCGACATTGGCAATCAGCTGGTCGAGCTGGTTGATCAGGTACTGGCGGTTGTAAAGGCCGGTGACCAAGTCCTGCCATTTGATTTGCTTGAGCTGGGCTTCCAGCTCCTCGTTATGGGCGGTATTGCCCACATGGGCGCGGGCGAGGAATTGCAGGCAGGGTTCTTCGTCGTAGGTAACCAGCGACACTTCCAGGCTCAGCGGTTTTTGCTCGCCCTCGTGGGTGAGGCCATTAAAGGCCAGGGTGCTGGATTCGGCCTCTTCGCCTTTAAAGGTGAAATCCTTGAGGAAGTTTTTCAGGCGCGGCTGATCCTGCTTGGCCACCATGTCCATAATTGGCATGGCTTCGATATCGTCTTTATCGGCATAGCCAAACAGCTCGGCAAAGGATTGGTTGGCGTAAAGGTAGAGGCCGTCTTGCACATAGGCAATGGCATCGCGGGAGCTGTCGAGCAGTTGCTGGCTGCGGCGCTCGGCTTCGCGGAAACGGCGGTCGGCGGTGCGGCGCGCCTGGCGGTGTTCGCGGTTGGCCAGCTCGCGGTCGATCACCAGTAGCAGGTGCTGGTCGTCGTCCAGGCTGACTACATCGGTGGCGCCCATGCGCAGGCCTTCAATGACCGCAAAGGGTTCGTCGTCATCGGGTTCGTATTGCAGTATCACCGGCACATCTTTATTCAAGCGGCGAATTTGTTTGATGGCGGCCTGGGGGGCGACATTGGTGGTTTTGTTGCTGCCGATGAGTAGATCCCAGCTTTGCTCTTGCAGCAGTTTGACCAGGGCTTCTTCGTTCTCTACATGCTGGGCGCGGCAGGGGTGGCCGGATGAATGCAGCATGCTGATCAACCGCTCGGCTTCTGCGCGCTGGTTGTTGAGGATTAGCAGCCTGATGGTGGTATCGCTATGGCTCATAAACACATCTTGTAATTAAGGTGGCGCGGTGGCGTTGATGGGCGGGCCATAAACGCGCGGGATTGAATTGACTATAGCTCTATCTGTTAGTGCTATAGCCCTATCTGTTGCTGATAGGGGCGCCACATTGTTGATTATTCTGACAAGCGCTGCCGCTGGGTGTGCCGATACTGCCTTGTGTCGCGGAGTGCTTGCATGGGTATACCCGGTGCAGGCAGCGCAAAACTGCCGGCAATCTTACCTGAATCCGATTTCTGCTCAACCCGTCGCGAAAATTATGCGACCTGGTCGAGCATTTGCGGTTTTTTCTCTGTCTCCAGCGCGGTGGCTATTGCTATTCCCACACAGCGTCGAAGTCGTCGCTCTTGCTGCTGCTTTCGCCTTGGCTGCTAACCAGTTCGCGGTAGGCGAATTGGCTAAAGGCGCCGGTGGCGAACAGCCGTTGGGTCAGTTGCAGGTTGAGGTCGTCGCGGTGGTCGCCGGCTTGCGCCTGGGTGTAAAGGCGCACCTTGGAATACTCGTGGAAACTGATGGCGTTGGTAATCAGGCTGTGGGGCTGGTGGATCGCCCTTAACTCGGGAATACGCAGCCCGCGCAGGTATTCGGAAAAACCGCCGGTTTTGTGCACCACCGCCAGGGCGACAGGTTCCACCTGGGGCGCCAATACCTGGATACCCAGCTGGGTGGCGCCCTTGATTTGATGAGCCCAGCGCACTACGCCCAGCAACCACTTGTTGCGCCCGTATTCGCGCAGCCCCACCAGTTCGCCTGCCTTTACCTGGGCGGGTATATCGCCGCGCCATTCCAGGCCAAAGCCGCCGGGGCTGCGGTCGATCAGGGGGACTTTGTAGATGGGGTGCTCGCCGGTGTAATCCTGCTTTTGCTGGTTGAGCAGCGCCGATTCGATATTCAGGGTGGAGCGCTTGGCGCCCTCCAGCACTGTGCCGGTGATATCAAAAGCCTCGCCCCAGGGGTCGTCCTCTTTGGGCAGCTCGGCGGTTTTTAGTTTGGCGCCACGGCGCTGGAAAATGCTGTCGCCACTCTGGGTGGCCGTGGGTTGCTTGAGGAAAACGTTAAACGGGGTTTCCCCGGCAAGGTAAAAATGGATATGGGTCAGCCCCACAATCACGTCTATTTCGGCCTGCACTTCCTGCCGCTCGAAGCTGCGCATGGCCTGGTGGCTCCAGGCTTGCACCAGGTGCTTTAGCAGCGCCGGGCTGAGCTGGATGGCGCTGTGGTTTTTGTCGCCCTCGGCACCGCTGTGCAGTTCTTGCAGGCGCTTGAGCAGAGCGCTGGTGCGCAGTTCCAGTAAACCCTCGGCCTGCTGGCCGGTTTCCAGGCGCGATTTGTAAAAGGGCGGGCGGGCGCTGTGGGTGTTAACCAGGTAGAGGTTTTCCTTGCCCTCGGGGCGGTAGCTTTCCAGCTCCGCCTGGCTGGCCAGCAGGTCGAGCAAGCGGTAACACTGGGCTACCTCATCCTGGCGCAATTGGTTGGGCCGGGCGCAGGCCAGCA
>CAMLRI010000138.1 GCA_946482385.1 uncultured Cellvibrio sp. | reverse complement strand
CCGCAAAGAGCCGCGTTTTATACCAAAACAGCCCCGCAATAGCAACGAGAAGCTGCTTTTTTGGCCAAAAAAACTGCCAAGGCGGGGGCTGGTGGATTTTTCGCGGGGGGAGCCAGTCAAAATCCCCAGCTATAGCTGCTATGCTCCTACCGGTGGTAGCCATAATAAAAACTGCTACTTATAACCATCAGACTTAAATCGGCCCAATAACCCATGCGCAGCAGTTTCAGGCTCCTCCTGCTTGGCTTAATCCTGATCCAGGTGCTCAGCCCCGCCCTGGTAACAGCCAATGCGGCGCCCAAGGTACTTGCGACACCCGATGTGCTGCGGGTGGTCGTGCCCACCCGCGATATAGCCACCATGGCCGACAGCAATTTCTTTTACCCGCTGCTGAACCTGGCGCTGCAAAAAACCGAGGCCAGCCACGGGCCTTTTGTGACCGAATACTACCCCCGGGCCCTGTCCTCGGCGCGCATACTCACCAAGCTTAAAACCAACGACGGCATAGACCTGGTGTGGACCAGCACCAGCGCCGAGCGGGAGCAGGATTTACGCTACGTGCCCATTTCCCTGCTGCGCGAGCTGAGCGACTACCGGGTGCTGCTGATCCGCAAGGGCACCCAGGCGCGCTTCAACCAGATCCACAACCTGGAGCAGCTGCGCGCGTTGCGCATAGGTACCGGCGGCCATTGGCCGGATGCCCGCCTGCTGCAGAACAACGGCTTCACCATAGTCACCTCTATTTATTACGAGTCGCTGTTCAAGATGCTCGCCGCCAATCGCTTCGACGCCTTTCCCCGAGGCCTGTTTGAGGCCTGGGACGACTACGAGCAGCACAAACATATGAACATCGCCGTCGAGCAAAAGCTGATGCTGCACTACCGCGCGCCCTTTTACTTTTTTGTGCGCAAAGACAATACCGCCCTGGCCGAGCGCATTGAGCAGGGGTTAAAGATCGCCATAGCCGATGGCAGTTTCGACCAGCTGCTGATGAGCATCCCCGCCTTCCGCCGCGGCCAGGAGGAGCTGGATAAACACCAGCGGCGGGTACTGGTGTTACAAGAACTCTACTAGCCCCCCACCGGCGCGCTTTACTACAGCCCCCGCTCAGCAAAAGACACTATCTCCCCCTCCCCCACCACCAGGTGGTCCAGCACCCGTATATCCACCAATTCCAGGGCCGCTTGCAGGCGACGGGTCAGGCGCTCATCGGCCTGGCTGGGTTCGGCTACACCCGAGGGATGGTTGTGGGCGAGGATCACCGCAGCGGCATTGCGCGCCAGGGCCTGTTTCACCACCTCGCGCGGGTAAACGCTGGCGCCGTCGATGGTGCCCTGGAATAGCTCCTCGTAGGCAATCAGGCGGTTTTGGTTATCCAGCCACAGCACCGCAAACAGCTCCCGCTGGCGGTGGCGCAGCTGGGCGCGCAGGTAATCGCGTACCAGGTGCGGGCTACTGAGCAGGTCGCCCGCCTGCATGCTGGCGGAGAGGTGGCGGCGGGCCATTTCCAACACGGCCTGCAATTGGGCGTATTTGGCCGCCCCCAGGCCCAGGCCGCGGCAGAATTCCGCCTGGCTGGATTCCAGCAGTGGCCTCAGGCCGCCGTATTGGCTGAGCAGTTCCCGCGCCAGGTCTACCGCGGATTTTCCGGCGCAGCCAATGCGCAGGAAGATGGCGAGCAATTCAGCATCGGAGAGGGCGCTGGGCCCCTGGGTGAGTAGTTTTTCGCGCGGGCGTTCAGACGCCGGCCACTGGGCAATCGACATAGCCAATTCCTTGCTAATAGATGATGGGATAGGTATGGCGGCAGTATCGCCATACAGAAAGCCGGGCAAGAATGGTATCTTAGCGCCCCTACGTCAAGGCCCGCCTCTGGCCAGCCCGGCGGATTCGCTGCGCCCCGGCGTAAGTGGTTAATCACTTCGCAGGGAAAATCCGGCCAAAAGACGCTAGGCTTGATACTCGCCCGGGCAACGGCCCCGGCCTTTGTGAAGCCCTGGCCTTTGTGAAAAAACCAGCCCTTGTGAAAACCCTATGGCCCTACTCTCCCTGCACAATAAACAGATATTGCTCGGCGTTACCGGCGGCATAGCTGCCTACAAAAGTGCCGAGCTGGTGCGCCGCCTGCAGGATGCCGGCGCCCGGGTGCAGGTGGTGATGACCCCCGCCGCCCAGGAATTTATTACCCCGCTCACCCTCCAGGCGCTGTCGGGCAACCCGGTGCACACCCAGCTGCTCGACCCTGAGGCCGAGGCGGGTATGGGCCATATCCAGCTGGCGCGCTGGGCGGATCTGGTGTTGATCGCCCCCGCCAGCGCCGACTTTATCGCGCGCCTGGCCCAGGGCCTGGCCAACGACCTGCTCAGCAGCATCTGCCTGGCCACCGCTGCCCCCATCGCCCTGGCGCCGGCCATGAACCAGGGCATGTGGCGCAATGCCAGCACCCAGGCCAACGTCCAAACCCTGCGCCAGCGCCAGATCGCCCTGTTCGGCCCCGCCGAGGGTATCCAGGCCTGTGGCGATATAGGCCCGGGGCGAATGCTGGAGCCGGAGCAGCTGGTAGAGGCCGCCGCCGGTTTATTCAGCAGCGGCCTGCTGGCCGGTAAAAAAGTGGTGATCACCGCCGGCCCCACCCGCGAAGCCATAGACCCGGTGCGCTACATCAGCAACCACAGCTCGGGCAAGATGGGCTACGCCCTGGCCGAGGCCGCCGCCGAAGCGGGGGCGCAGACCATCCTGATCAGCGGCCCCACCCAGCTGCCCTGCCCGGCGCGGGTAACCCGGGTGGATGTTACCAGCGCCGAGGAGATGCTCGCCGCCAGCCTGGCCCAGGCTCCCGGCTGCGACCTGTTTATCGCCGCCGCCGCCGTAGCCGATTACCGCCCGGCCCAGGTGGCCGCCCACAAGATCAAAAAAGGTGCGGGCGACCAGCTAACCCTGGAGCTGGTTAAAAACCCCGATATAGTGGCGCGCATTGCCAGCCTGGCCGAGCGCCCCTACACCGTGGGCTTCGCCGCCGAAAGCGAACACCTGCTCGACTACGCGCGGCGCAAGCTGGCCAATAAAAAACTGGATCTGGTGATCGCCAACAACATCGCCCAGGCGGGTATAGGTTTTAATAGCGACGACAATGCCGTCACCCTGGTAGATGCCGCCGGCGAGCAAGCCCTCAGCCAGCGCAGCAAAAGCCAGCTGGCGCGGGAATTGATCGCCCTGCTGGCCGCCCGCCTGAGCCAGGCCCCCAACCCATAACAACAGCAAAAGGTGACTGACCCGTGGATAGACACACCGAGCACAAGGGCGAAACCCGCGCCCAACGCGCCCAGGAAGCTGCCAAGCGCCAAGCCGCCCAGGAGCGCAAACAACTCCTGGGGCTCTGTGCCCTGGCACTGTTGCTGGCCGCCCTGCTGAGCTGGCAATTCCACGGCCGCCTGGTGCTGGAAAAGCAGCAGCAGCGCCTGACCCAGCTCACCCAGCAAGAGGCCGACAACCGCCGCCAGCTGGTGCAAAACTATCTGCAAACCCAGGCGGAAACCATGCAACGCCTGGCCAGCAACCCGGATTTTGTCGATAGCCTCAGCCCCGACCACCCCAGCAATAACGAAGAAACCCGCCAGGCGCTAATCCGCCAATGGCTGCGCGCCCTGCCCGGCGCCCTCAACCTGCGCCTCTATCCCAAGGGCGGCGCCCAGCTGGAGCGGGAGGCGGAATTCCCCATCCGCTACGCGGAATTGGATTTGATCCGCCGCGCGGAGGAAAGGGCCAACAACCAGCCAGAGCTGGTCAACGTCAACAACCGCTGGCAAATCAACTGGGCAGTGCCCATAGCCGCCAGCGCCGAGACAGAGCCATTGGGCAGCCTGCTGCTGATGCTCGATGCCAGCGAGCTGATCCAGGTGTTTAACACCGGCGGCAGCGACCTGGGTGAATATCAACTGGTGCAATATTTCCCCGGCAGCGCGCCCCTGGTAGTAGAGCGCCAGGGCAGCGGCATCCCCGGCCAGTACGCCCAGTTGCCCGTGGCAAACAGCTACCTGCAGGTAAAATTCACCCCCTCCGCCAGCATGATCGAGATGGCGCGCGAACTGCCCCTGGCCTGGCTTGGCTTGAGCGCATTGATTGCCCTGGTGTTGCTGGCGATGGCCTGGTTGATCCACAAGCGCCATACCAGCCAACAACACCGCTACCGCGGCCCGGTGGAGCCATCCCTGGATGAACTGGTCACCATCAACAAACCCCAAGCGGGTGGCGATGGCCTGGCCAACCCCCTGTTCCAGAAGCAGGATATTCTCGATATCGCCATGATTGGCGAGGATGAAGACGTGCTCGGCCTGGGCGAGGGCAAGCGCAGTAGCGCCCGCCAGGTGACCAGCCAGGCGCAACTGGAGGAGCAAATACCGCGGGAGATTTTCCGCTCCTACGATATCCGCGGCCTGGTCGGCAGCCAAATCACCCCGGAGCTGGCCATGCAACTGGGCCAGGCCATTGGCAGCGAAGCCCTCGACCAGGGCGAAACCAGCCTGCTGGTGGCGCGCGACGGCCGCAGCCACAGCGAGGCGCTCACCGCCGCGCTCATCAAAGGCATACTCAAATCCGGCTGCAATGTGATCAACCTCGGCCTGGTGCCCACCCCGGTGCTCTATTTCGCCAGCTTCCACTGCGACGATAGCCACAGCGGGGTGATGGTCACCGCCAGCCACAACCCCAAGGAATACAACGGCTTCAAAGTGGTGATGAACAGTGAAGCCCTGGCCGACGAGGCAGTGCTGGAGCTGCGCTCGCGCATTATCGGCCAGCGCTTGCACCAGGGCGCCGGCCAGGAGAGCCAGCGCGATATGGTGCCGGCCTATATCGACCGCATCTTTTCCGACGTGGCCCTGGCGGGCAATGTCAGCCTGGTGGTAGACGCCGGCAACGCCGTGCCCGGCCTGGTGGCACCGCGCCTGTTCGAGGAGCTGGGCTGCGATGTGACCCCGCTGTTCTGCGACCTGGACGGCGAGTTCCCCAACCACAATCCCGACCCCACCGAGGAGCAAAACCTCAGTGCGCTCATCGCCAAGGTGCAGGAGGTGGGCGCCGATATGGGCGTGGCCTTCGACGGTGACGGCGACCGCCTGGTGGTTGTCACCCCCAGGGGCGACATCATCTGGCCAGACCGGATGCTGATGCTGTTTGCCCGCGACATACTGGCGCGCCACCCGGGCGCCGATGTGCTCTTCGATGTGAAGTGTTCACGCCAGCTCAACCAGGTGATCAGCAGCTACGGCGGCCGGCCGATCATGTGGAAAACCGGCCACTCGCCCATGAAGGCCAAAATGGTCGAAACCGGCGCGCTTATCGGCGGCGAATACTCCGGCCACATTTTTATCAAAGACCGCTGGTACGGCTTTGACGATGGCCTTTACGCCATGGCGCGACTGCTGGAAATCATCACCCTGCGCGACCAGAAGATCGACGACATCTTCGCCAGCTTACCGCCCATGGTCAGCACCCCGGAATTGAAAATTCCCAGCAGCGACAGCGACAAATTTGCCCTGATCGACAAGCTTGGGCGCCAGGGCGATTTCCAGAACGGCGCCATCACCAGTATTGACGGCCTGCGGGTGGATTTCCCCAAAGGCTGGGGCCTGGTGCGCGCCTCCAACACCTCGCCGGCGCTCACCCTGCGCTTCGAGGCGGAAAACCAGGAAACCCTGGAAAAAATCCAACTCTTATTCAAACGGGAGCTGCTTAAAGTGGACAGCAGCCTAACCCTTCCTTTTTAGCCACTTGTTACCCATAGGATTGCATCATGTCTCTCAGCCGCGAATCGGCGATGAATATCGCCAACGTACTCACCGAAGCCCTGCCCTATATCCAGCGCTTCACCGGTAAAACCGTTGTGGTCAAATTTGGCGGCAACGCCATGGAAGGGGAAGAGCTGCAAAACAGCTTTGCCCGCGACATAGTGCTGATGAAGCTGGTGGGCATGAACCCGGTGGTGGTGCACGGCGGCGGCCCGCAAATCGGCAGCCTGCTGGAAAAGCTCAGCATCAAATCGGAATTTATCAACGGCATGCGCGTCACCGACAGCGCCACTATGGACGTGGTGGAAATGGTGCTGGGCGGCACAGTGAACAAGCAGATCGTCAGCCTGATCAACCGCAACGGCGGCCAGGCCATAGGCCTGACCGGTAAGGACGGCCAGCTGATCCGCGCCAAAAAGCTCACAGTCACCCACAAAACCCCGGAGATGCTGGCGCCGGAAATCCTGGATATAGGCCATGTGGGCGAGGTGGAAAAGGTTAACACCGGGGTGATCGACATGCTGATCAACAGCGACTTTAT
>CAMLRI010000137.1 GCA_946482385.1 uncultured Cellvibrio sp. | reverse complement strand
CGGGCGATAAGCGGCTGGGCTTGATGCGCTGGGCGCGGGCCAGCACCGGCGCCATCACCAGGGCGTCGGCCACCCCGGCGATCACCTGTTCGATACGCTGTACATCATCCGCCGGCACATCCTGGTTAAGGCGCTCCAGCTGCTGGGCGGTGCGGTAGGTGTCGCTGTTGCACAACAGCAGTGGCAGGCCGGTATCCAGCGCCACCTGGCAGAGTTGCAGCAGGCGGCTGTCGGGCACATAGCCGCCGGTGAGCAGTATGCCGGCCAGCTGCACCCCGTTGAGCGCTGCCAGGCAGGCCACCAGCACCACATCCTCGCGGTCGCCGGGGGTTACCAGCAGGCTGCCGGCCTTGAGGGTGTGGAGCATGTTGTGCAGGGTGCGGGCGCAGACCGCCACTTCGGTTACGCGGCGGCCCAGGTCGGCTTTGTCGTTGATGGAGCGGCAGTGCAGGTTGTGGGCGATATCCAACACCCGGGGGGCGAGGAACAAGGGGTTGAAGCGGATCTGGCCGAGCAAATTGACCTTGCCGTGGGTAAATATCTCCAGCCCCGCCAAGTCCTCCGGCGGCAGCCCCTGGCCGCTGGGGGGCTCCTCGGTGGCAACCACCGCCGCCAGATCCTGGGGGGCGCCCACCTTGTTGAGGATGCAGCCGATCACCTTGTCTTCGCTGCCGCTGCGGTAAAAGTTGGCGGTAACGCCGATTTGCTGGCTGAGTTCGGCATCGCTCAGCTGGTTTTTGGCCGCCACCAGGATGATGTCGCTATCCAGGGCGCTGGCAATCTGGATATTCAGCCGCTGGATAAACGGGCTTTTGGCCAGGGGCACCAGGCCTTCCACCACCAGGATATCCACCCCCTCGCCGCAGCGCTGGCAGAGGCTGACCACATCCTCCAGCAGCTGCTCCAGGGCGCCGGCAGCCAGTTTGCTCTGGGCGTAATCCAGGCTCAGGGGCGGCTCGGGCGCGCGCCCCAGCAGCTGCCGGGCAAACAGCAGCGAGGGGTCCTGGTCGCTGGCGCTGCCGCCGTGCTGGGCAATGGGCTTGCAAAAGCCGACGCTCAGGCCCTGTTTATCCAAAGCCCGCACCAACCCCAGGCACACCGAGGTCAGCCCCGTGCCAAAGCCCGTGGGCGCAACAAAAAATACCTGTTTCATTGGCCTGCTCCTTCGCGGTTAGTTCCATCGCGGTTAGCTCCTGTGGGGTTGTCCCCGCTGGTCGGCAGGCACGCCAGGGTTTGCCGGGCGATCATCCACTCCTCGCGGGTGGGCACCACCAATAGGGCGATACGGCTATCCCCGCTGCTGATGCGCCCCTGGGCATCGCCATTGGCCTGGTTAAGGGCTGGCGCCAGGCGAACCCCCAGGTTGGCCAGCAGCTGGGCAACCCGCGCCCTTATGGGGCGGGCGTTTTCACCAATGCCGCCGGTAAAGGCGATGGCATCCACCCGCGGCAGCGCTACTGTGTAGGCAGCTATGTATTTGGCCAGGCGATAGCAAAACACCTCAATCGCCAGGCTGGCCTGGGGGTCGCCGGCCTCTGCCAGTTCACACAGCTGGCGCATATCGTTGCTGATACCCGACAAGCCCAAAAGGCCGCTGCGCTTGTTGAGCAGCTCCAGCAACTCATCCAGCGACAACCCCAGGCGCCCCTGTAAATACGCCAGAATGCCCGCATCCAGGTCACCGCTGCGGGTGCCCATCACCAGGCCCTCGAGGGGAGTCAGGCCCATGGAGGTGTCCACACTCTCGCCATTGGCCACGGCGCACAGGCTGCAACCATTGCCCAGGTGGGCGACGATAATGCCGCTATCGGCCAGGGCCAGCCCCAGGCGGCGGGCGGCCTCGGCGGATACATACTGGTGGCTGGTGCCGTGGAAGCCGTAGCGGCGCACCGCATGCTGGCGGTACAGCTCACCCGGCAGGGCATAGCGGTAGGCGCGCGGCGGCATGGTTTGGTGATAAGCGGTATCGAACACCGCCACCTGGGGCAAATCGGCGCAGGCGGCCATGGCGGCGTGAATACCAATTAAATTGGCGGGATTGTGCAGGGGCGCCAGGGGTGCGCAGGCTTGGATCTGCTCAATCACCGCCGGGGTAACCAACACCGGCTGGCGAAAAAACTCGCCGCCGTGCACCACCCGGTGGCCTATGGCGATCAGCCCCTGCTGCAACTGGCGCGCTTGCAACAGTGCAAACACCCGGGCAATGGCCTGGTGATGGTCCAACCCCGGCAGCGGCTCGCGGGTTTTATCCTGGCCCGGCAGCGCCCAGGTCAGGTTGGCTTCGGGGCTGGCCAGGCGCTCGGCCAATCCCTCCAGCAGCGGTTGGGCTTGATCCGCCTCGAACAGCGAAAATTTTAACGATGAACTACCCGCGTTAAGCACCAATACCCGTGCAGACATAAATCTATCCTGTGTGACTGATGTACCTATCCCTAAGCCTAGCAGGCGCCCCCTCATGCGCCCCAGCCGGCGCGCGTTGAGCGCCTTTAGCAAACACCCTTATCACGGGTTATAAAATTCGCCGCTGCGGCGCAAATAAAACCACCAGTTCAACAGCACACACACCAGGTAGAACACCGCAAAACCCATCATGGCGAATTCCGGGGTGGCCGCTTTAATTTGTTCGCCAAATACCTGGGGAATATAAAACGCGCCGTAGCCGGCCACCGCCGATGTCCACCCCAGGGCGGGGCCAGCCTGCTCCCGCGGAAAAATATTGGCGATGGAGCGGAAAGTGGAACCATTGCCCACACCACTGGCGGCAAACAGGCCCAGGAAAATTAAAAAAAACGGCAAAAAATATTGCTCGGGATGGGGCGATTGGTAAGCCAGCTGCATGTAATAGGCCGCCGCCAGCGACAGCAGCACCATGGCCAGGGCACACACCTGGGTAACCCGCGCACCGCCAAACTTATCGGCCACCCAACCGCCCAGGGGGCGAATCAAAGCGCCGATAAAAGGCGCAATCCAGGCGTAGGTGAGCGCACTGGGGGCATTGGGGTTGAGGGTGTTGTGGCTCATCACACCATCCACCGGCAGGTGGCTAAAACCAAAAATCACCTGGATGGATAAGGGAAAGGCGGCAGAAAAACCGATAAAGGAACCAAAGGTCATCACATACAACACACTCATCACCCAGGTGTGTTTGTTGTTAAAAATTTTGTATTGCCGCTCCAGGCTGGTGCGAATACTTCCCGGCAGGGATTTGAGCAACATCACAGTGGCAAACAGCACCAACACCAACACCAATTCCTTGGGCACACCAAAGCCGGAGCCATTGACATTGGCGGGCAAAATTAACCACAAGCCCAGGGCGGAAGTCGCCAGGCCTATGCCCATCATCGCCACAATAATGGCAAAAGAGCGCAGCGCACCGCCTTTTAAATTGGGGGTCACCTCGGCGGTGTTGATATTGTTCATGCCAAACCAAATGGCAAAGGCCAGGGGCACCAGCAGCAACAGCCAGACAAAGCCGGCGTTTTGAATCCAGGTGGGTGTGCCGGCGGGAATAGAACCAATTAAGGTGCCGCTGGCAGATTTAAGCAACATAGGCTCGCCGCCCAGCACACCAAAGGCGCCAAAGGTCATAAACAAAGGCACCAGGATTTGCATGCTGGTTACGCCAAAATTGCCCAGCCCCGCATTTAAACCCAGGGCCAAACCCTGTTGTTTGCGCGGATAAAAAAAACTGATGTTAGACATGGACGCAGCAAAATTACCGCCGCCAATACCGGATAGGAGCGCCATTAATTGAAATACCCACAGGGGCGTGCTCATATCCTGCAGGGCAATGCCGGTGCCCAGTGCTGGCAGTATCAACAAACTGGTGGTGAGGAAAATGGTGTAGCGCCCGCCGCACAAACGAATAAAAAAACTGGCGGGAATGCGCAGGGTGGCGCCGGTCAAACCGGCGATGGCGCTAAGGCTAAATAAATCGCCCGCGGCGTAGGGAAAACCCAGGTTGAGCATTTGCACGGTGATAATGCTCCACTGCATCCACACCGCAAAACCGCATAGCAAACTGGGAATGGAAATCCACAAATTGCGTGTGGCAATTTGCTTGCCCTGGGCGTGCCAAAAAGTTTCCAGTTCCGGCTCCCAGCGGGTTAAATCGGCGCGCGCACTTTTCTCGGCCACAGCTACCGATTCCACAGCTATATTTTCAATCTGTAATTTGGACATCATCCGCCCCTTATGGATATAAGATGGCTTCACTATCCCAGTTTATGTGGCCGCTCACTATTCAACCTCGGGATTAGCCGGCAAATACAAAGGATTAGCGCCAACTACCCCCAAGCCGCCCGGCCACTACCCACAAAGTGGCATAGCTTGCCCACCCCCGCTGCGCAAAGGTTAAGATAGCCACTGCCATACATTCACGGAGCACTCCATGACCAGCGAAACCCCCATCACCAACGCCCCCGGCGCTAGCGAAAAAGCCAGCATTATGTTGGTGGACGACCACCCGCTGTTGCGCAAAGGCCTGCGCCAACTCATCACCCTTACCGACACCCTGGAAGTGGTTGCCGAAGCGGGCAACGGCCAGGATGCCATCGCCCTGGCCAAGGAGCTGGACCCGGATTTAATTTTGCTCGACCTGAATATGCAGGGTATGGATGGCCTGGCCACCTTGCGCCAGTTGCGCGATGAGGAAGTAACCTCACGCATTGTGATGCTGACGGTTTCCGATGCGGATGAAGATGTGCTGGCGGCAATTTCCGCCGGTGCCGATGGTTATTTGTTAAAAGATATGGAGCCGGAAGAAATACTGGTGCAAATTGAGCGCGCCCTTTCCGGCAAAATGGTGCTAAGCGAAGCCATTACCCAGGTGCTGGCCAGCGCCATTCGCAGCCCGGCCAATAAAAACCAGGCCAATGCCGATAGCCTGACCCAGCGCGAATTGGAAATTCTGAAATTAATTGCCAAAGGCTTGAGCAATAAATTAATTGCGCGGGAGTTAAATATTTCCGATGGCACTGTGAAAGTCCACGTTAAACACCTGCTCAAAAAATTACACCTGCGCTCCCGTGTGGAAGCCGCCGTATGGATGATCAACCAACAATAAGTTTTACTGCGATCTCTCTGCGAGGAAAGAATAGTGTCTCTCGCAGGGACGAGGGAGGCAGGGATGCCGACCTCGAGCCTACAGGGACGTATTTACGGCGCTCCCTGCGAGAGACACTATTCTTTCCGATCCCTCCCGCCGAAAATTCACGAGGATTTTATGGATTGCTGCTCACAACCAGGGCTGATGCCGCTGGAACAAGCCCTGGCAACAATGCTCGAACAACAACAGCCGCTGCGCGAGCAGGAAACCCTGCCCCTGGCGCAGGCGCTCGACCGGGTGCTGGCGCAAAACCTGCGCGCCAGCATTAATGTGCCCGGCACCGACAACTCCGCTATGGATGGCTACGCCCTGCGCGCGCAAGATTGCCCCGGCGAATTGCAGCTCATCGGTGAAGCCCTTGCCGGCCACGCCTTTAGCGGCAGTATCCAACCCGGCCAAGCCCTGCGCATTATGACTGGCGCCCCCATTCCCAACGGCGCCGACACAGTGGTTATGCAAGAAAATGTGGTGCGCAGCGGCGACCGCATCCACATCAACAACCCCGCTAAACCTGGCGACAATATTCGCCGCGCAGGGGAAGACACCGCCATAGGCCAAGAATTATTAAACGCCGGGCAATGGCTCAACCCGCTGCACCTTGGCTTCCTCGCTTCGGCGGGCATCACCCAGGTTGCAGTCACGCGCCGCATCAAGGTCGCGTTTTTTTCCACCGGCGACGAGCTGGTCACCCGCGCCGAAGATTATTACCCCGGAAAAATTTTTGACAGCAACCGCCCCATGCTCGCGGCTCTGTTACAACGCCTGCCGGTAGAAGCGCACGACCTGGGCATAATTCCCGATCAACCCGCCGCACTGCGCAACGCCTTCAACCAAGCACAAGCCTGGGCCGATGTGATAATTTCCACCGGCGGCGTTTCTGTGGGCGAGGCGGATTACACTAAAGATATTCTCGCCGAACTTGGCCAGATCCATTTTTGGAAAGTCGCCATCAAACCCGGCAAACCTTTCGCCTACGGCCACATCGGCAACAGCCTTTTCTTCGGCCTGCCCGGCAACCCGGTTTCATCGGCCGTGACCTATCACCAATTGGTAGTACCGGTATTGCGCCGTCTCGCCGGCGAACAGGTTGCACCGCCCCTGGTGCTAAAAGCCACTGCCGCCCAGGCGCTAAAAAAATCCCCCGGCCGCCTGGATTTCCAACGCGGGCAATTGCAGGTTATCAACGGCGAAAACCGCGTTGCCAGCAGCGGCTCACAAAGCTCCGGCGTACTGCGCAGC
>CAMLRI010000136.1 GCA_946482385.1 uncultured Cellvibrio sp. | reverse complement strand
GGGAAGAAGCGGAAAACCGCATGCACGCACAAAACGCGCTTATGGAATTTTTGTTTAACCACTCTTGATCGCGGGTTATTGCCCACAAAAAACCCGCTGGCGCCAACCACCAGCGGGGTTTTTATTTTGGCGGCACAACTCACACCATCAAATTCAACTCCTGCACCACTCCCACGCCGCCATCCTCCTTGAGATAAATACCGCTGTTGGCAATCTCCCCCAGGGAATTGTTGTTGGCATCTTTTAATTGGAAAGGCGAGCTGACATGGCCGAGAAAAATAGCGCCCACATTCATATCACCCAGCCCGGCCAATTGGCTGGTGCCGTCTTCGTTGTGCTGCCAAATGCGCAGCTTGTGGTAGATGCTGTCGCCCTCGTCGATAAATTGGTTGCCGTCTTCATCGAACTGCGCCAGCTCGGCAAAACCCCGGCCACTGCTGGGGCCGAATAATTCGCTGCCGTTGGAAATTTCACCATCGCCGTTGCGATCCAGTGCCAAATAACCGCTGCCGGGGCGCAGCCGGGCAATTTGCTCGGCCGTGCCATCGCTATCCAAATCAAACGCAAACCGGGTTTGGCTGAGCTGTGCCCCCTGGCCGTCAAAGTTAATCACCAGCGGATCAATTTTGGCGGCATCGCCGGCGCGGATTTCCAGGTTGGATTCCTGCACGAATTCGCGGCTCATACCCAGGTCGACCTGGAATTGGATCTCGCGGCCATCCTGGGTGCGAATCACCCCTTGGGATTGGAAGTGCATTGCCTCGCGTTCCTGGTAGCGCTCCTGGCGCTGGTAAATCACCCCCGAGCCCATACGCACCGGGCGCTGGGGGGCCGGAGTATCCACGTTAATGCTGGATGTGGCCTGCCCCGCCTCCTGCGCCACAACTTTGGGTTCGCGCAGGTTGAGCGATTGGCCGCTGATGGCCTCGAAAGTGGCCTTAAGGATCATCAAATTCAGGCGCGAGCGCGGGTCCAGCTCGGCCTCCAAATCCAGCACCTGCTGCTCGCGGTACATCGCCAGCAAGGAACCAGCGCGGGATATATCCACCTCGGGCAGCTCAGGCAGTTCGGCGGGCGCGGGGGCAGGCAGGGCCTCCACCGGCCCCACCCAAACCTCCAGGCGCTCCTGCAGGTGGTATTGCTCGCGATACTCGCGCTGCGCGCCCATCTGGATATGGGCATGGGTAACAATCATGGTCGCCTCCTGCGGCTATAGGCCAATAGCAAATCGGGTCGATCAGCCCAAGGGAAATAGGGCTATCAGAACCTGTAGCGGCAAAAGCGCGCAGAATTTGAGCAAAAATTGTCGCGTAAATTAGATTGTTTGGTTATGAGCCGAAAAACTTGGCGTGGGCTTTCGAAAGGATGAGATGGTTCGGCAGGTTTTTAGCGCATCAATTGCTGGCCAGGGCCGCCAATTGGCGCTGGTAGCGCTGGTGCAGGATATTGACGCGGAACACGTAGGTTTTGGTTTCTTCGTAGGGGGGCACAGCGTTATAGCGGGATACAGCGCCCGGGCCGGCATTGTAGGCGGCGGTGGCCAGGGTGATATTGCCCTGGTAGCGCTTAAGCAACCAGGCCAGGTACTTGGCGCCGCCCTGGATATTTTGCGCCGGGTCATAGCTATCGCTAACCCCCATATCCTTGGCGGTGGCGGGCATCAGCTGCATCAAGCCCATGGCGCCCTTGCGCGAGCGGGCCAGGGGGTTGAAGTTGGATTCCGCGTGGATCACCGCGCGCAACAGCGCCGGATCCAGCCCGTGGCGCTTGGCGGCCTGGCTAATGGAGTAGCTGAACTCGCTGAGGTACAACTTGGTATGGTGCCAATCGACCTTGGAAAAGGCGCTACAGGCGTAACAGCTGTTGTACACAATCACCTGGTAATCGGTTTTGGCTGGCACCTTATCGGAAAAGGCGACCGCGCCACCCTTGTGGTATTTGTAAAAGGTATAGGGCTGCTTTTTATTCTTGGCGGCTTCAGCGCGCGCACGCTCCGCTTCGGCCTTGCGCGCCGCCTCGGCAGCGGCAGTTTGCGCGGCCACTCGCAGCACCTGGGCCTCAAAATCTTCGTCTGCTGCTATGGGTTGGCTGGATTCCGGGCCAGGTTCCGGGCTTGATAACGGGTTTGGCGTAGACAGTGCCTCAGGCGATGCAGCGGGCACTGCCTCCAGCACCGCTTCGCTGGCCACAACCTCGGCCTGGTCGCTGGCATCCGCTGCCGGCGTGGACGCCAACTGCTGTTCCAGCTGGGTAACGCTAAACACCCGGGTTTCGCCCAAGGCACCACCTGCCATTAAGGCCAAGGCAATACACAGGGAAATAACCAAGGGTTTCATCAAAGGATTCTCTACCGCCAATACAGGCTATTCGGCACAACCACCCAGGCACTGGTGAATAGCCACAAAAAACGAACCGGGTTTAAGAGTTTAGCCCAGCCGCCGCCACAGAGTTGCAAGCAAAGCGGCTTTTCGTGACAGGGTTGCCGGTTTTACGACTCCAGCCACACATCCCGCGCCCAGTGCCACACCGAGGGCCAGGTCTCATCGGTCAGGTCGCCATCGCGCCAAAACACCACCTCGCCCTCTGGCTCCACGCAGTAATAACTGCCATTCAACTCGCACAGCGGCATCAAATAGCGCGGCACCCCCAGCGACCAGGCGGTGGCAGTCACCTCGGGCAAATAGGTATGGGAATTGGGGTCGGCAGCGGTCACCGGCTCAATACTGCCGTACACCACATCGCTCACCTCCAACAGGAAATGGCGCATATCGCGCGGAATAGGCAGCAACAGCTCCTCTTCAATCTGCACCAACTGATCCTCATCGGGCAAATCCAGCGGCACAGGCACGGGTTCGTTGTATTCACGCAAAAGCTCAATAACGTCTTCCATCTGGCAACCTATGGATAAACAAGGGAGGCGGAATATAGCCCGAAGGGAATGGGGGGACAAGCATCACCCAAACAACCCCATTTGGCTGTCTACCAATTGCCCCAGTGATTCATTTAAAAAATGCAAAATGGAATCGGCGACCGGGGTGAGTTGTTTGTCGATGTAGTGTTGGTAATCGATGGGGCTTTGCAGTAGCGACCAATCCACAGCGTAGGTGCCAAGGGGTTCGGGGCCGTTGGTGGTGATGACGTAACTGATCCAATCGCCGCGGCGGATACGCTCGCCAGTTAGCTGCACATATTTGCGCGCGGCCTGCACATGGGGCGGTACATTTTTTTGGTATTCGTGCAGTTGGCGGCGCAGGCGTTTGCGATAGACCAAATCCTCATTGCGCTCGCCGGCCAACACCGCAGCATTGGTGCTACGCACATAGTCGAGATGGTCTTCGCCTTCAAACACCTTGCGGTATAGCTCCGCCTGAAATTGTTTGGCGAGGTTGGTCCAGTCGGTGCGTACATTTTCCAAGCCTTTAAATACCATGTCGCGCTGGCCGTTGGTTTCAATCAAACCGGCGTAACGTTTTTTGGTGCCCAATTCCGAGCCGCGCATGGTAGGCATTAAAAAGCGCAGGTAGTGGGTTTCAAATTGAATTTCCAGGGCGCTAGCTAGGTTAAATTCTTTTTTTAAGGTCGCACGCCACCAGTTATTCAGTTCGCGCGCCAAACGCACACCTATGCTGTGGCACTGGGCCGGTTTTTTGGGGGGATGCTGTTGGCAATTGTTTTCCAGCCACACAAATAGCGAATCTGTATCGCCATAAATAACGGCGTAGCCCTGCTGCTCGATCCAGTCGCGGCTGCGCTGGATAATTTCGTGGCCGCGCAGGGTGATGGAGCTGGCGATACGCGGGTCGAAAAAACGGCAGCCGGTAGAACCGAGCACACCGTAAAAAGAATTCATAATAATTTTAATGGCGTGGGATAGGGGTGCATCCTTGCGCTGCTTGGCGCGGTCCCGCGCGCTCGATAGCTGTTCAATTAATTGCGGCAGTATGTGGCCCTCGCGGGCAAAGCTGGCGCCGTTAAAGCCGGGAGCGGTTTCCGCTTCATCCAACTGTTGGTGTTGCGCCAGCCAAAAGGCGCAGGGGTCGATAAGAAAACTGCGAATAATACTGGGGTACAGGCTTTTAAAATCCAGAACTAACACATTGTGGTAAATGCCGGGGCGCGAATTCATCACATAGCCGCCGGGGCTGACGATATCCGATTCCAGCTCACCCAAATTGGGGGCGACATAGCCGCGCCGGTGCAAGCGCGGCAAGTACAAATATTCAAATGCCGCTACCGAGCCACCGATGCGGTCGAGCAGCAAACCTGTGAGCTGGCTGCGCTCCATGGCGAAGGCCAGTAAGTGCTGCTGGGCAAAAATTTTCCACACCAGTTCGCAATCGCGCAGGTTGTAGGCCGCCAGCGCCAACTTATCGCTTTGAAACAAACGGGTGATGTCCTCACCGCGATCATCGCCCGCCAGCAATTTGCCTTCGCCCAATAATTCTTCCGCCACATGCTGCAAGGCATAGGTTTCAAAACGCGGATTGGCCGCCTTTAGCAAGTCGATACCGTCGAGGGCGACGCGGCCGGGAACCACCACAAAACTGCGCCCGCCTTCGCCCTCCTCGTGGCGCCAGTGGATGGGCTGCCCGGCGCGCCCCAGCTGCAAGGGCATTTGTAAACGCTGGCAAATTTTTTCCAACACCAGCAGATCAAATTGCACCAAATTCCAGCCGATTAAAATATCCGGGTCCAGCTGTTGCAGCCGCTGGAAAAACGCCTGCAAACAGGCGCGCTCGTCGGCACAAAATTGCACTTGCCCGCCGGCCGCCTCTTGAGTGTCAGCCTGCCCCACCATCAACACCTGCTGCAGGCCATCGCACCAGATGCCGATGGAGTACAACTGCTGCGCATCCATGGAGGTTTCTATATCGAGCGAGAGCAGGCGCAGCTGCGGGCGCCATTGGGTATCACTGGCTGGCTGCAGGCGCGGGTTGCGCAGCGGCAGATTTTTTGCGGCGGCGGCATTTATCATGGGCGCGGTGCTGTTCAAAGGTGCGGCGCTTATCTCGGCGCTGGCAGTAATAAACCGCTCCATTAAAAAGCGCTCACTGGGGCGAATATCGCTCTCCCAATAAGGAATGCGCGCCTGGTCCAACAATGCCTGGGCGTCGCGCGCGCTGCGGTGCTGTTTAAAGTAGAGGGCATTGACCGGCTGGTTGCGAAAGGTTTTAAGCTCCACTTCCGCCATGCGCCAGTGGCGCAACTTGGCCAGCAGCGATGCTATGGCGCCGGCCTGGGCGCGGGGGATAAAAAACACCACCTCCTGGCCAGTAATTTGCGTCCAGCAGGGGCCGGCATCTGTCGCCCACCATAAATCCAGCACCACCCCTTCGCGGGTATCGCGCCACTGGCGGGTGAGCAAAAAGGCGGGGATGGGTTCGGTCATACAGGCGGGCCGCACAATACTGGATAAGCAACCAGTATACCCAATCAAGCCAAATGTGAGCTAGCCAGCATTATTTATCATATTTTTCTGGCAAATTTTGCTTCCCCCTGCATTCCCTCTTCTGCGCAGGGTCTCTCCCCATAATCATAACTATGCAGTACCCATCAACCACCCGCGACAGCGCCTTGCTGTGTATCGCTGTGGCCGTCGCATGCTTGTTCACAACCCCAATAACTACCCCTAACTCTTGATGGAGACTTAGCATGATGCTTTTTACTAATAAGCCGATGGCGCGCGCGGCTGTGGCGGCAGTGTTGTCACTGTGCAGCCTGGGCGCCTGGGCGAATACGGTGACATCCAACAATGGCGCCGCCAGCGCCACCCTTAGCATTCAGAACAACTGGGGCGGCGGCTACTGCGCCTCGGTGACGATTAGCAACCAGGGCAGCGCCAGTATTAGCAGCTGGCAAACCCAGCTCAACCTGAATAATTCGCAAATCAGCAACCTGTGGAGTGGCCTACTCAGCGGCACCCAGGTCACTGGCATGGGCTACAACAGCGAGATTGCCGTGGGCGCTAGCGTGTCCTACGGCTTTTGCGCCAACACCACCCAAAGCAGCAACAATTTGCCCACACTGATAAGCCTGAGTGTGGCTGGTGGCGGCACAGGGGCAAGTTCATCCAGCGCGGTCAGTTCGTCGAGCACACCCGGTTCATCGAGTGTGTCCAGCTCATCCAGCCTGCCCAGTTCATCTAACAGCTCAAGCTCCTCCATCACTTCATCCAGCTCAGCGTCACTGGTGTCCAGCAGTTCGAGCATCGCCTCCAGCTCCAGCAGCCTTGGGCAATGCGCCAGCAGTTGTAACTGGTACAGCAGCCTTTACCCCCTGTGCCAGCAAACCGCCAGCGGTTGGGGCTGGGAGAACAGCCAAAGCTGTATTGCCGCCAGCACCTGCAATAGCCAATCGGGCAATG
>CAMLRI010000135.1 GCA_946482385.1 uncultured Cellvibrio sp. | reverse complement strand
TGCCTCAGGACCGAATAAAACAGGATCGGTTTCTATGAAAAAAATATTACTGGCCTTTGCCGCCGCCACCCTGCTCAGTATGTTCACCTGGGCGCAGGATTCACTACTGAAAAACGGTCACCCCGACGAATACACAGTACAAAAAGGCGATACCCTTTGGGATATTTCCGGCACCTTCCTCAACAGCCCCTGGCTCTGGCCAGAGATTTGGCATGTTAACCCCCAAATCGAAAACCCCCACTTAATTTACCCGGGCGATGTGATCAAGCTGATCTACCTGGATGGCCAGCCGCGCCTCACCCTGGAGCGCACCCTCAAGCTGGCGCCTGGCGGCGCCACCAAACTCAGCCCCAGTGTGCGGGTGCAGAGTGCGGAAGAGGCCATTACCGCCATTCCCCTGGATAAAATCGACAGCTTCCTGTCCCGCAGCCGTATTTTGGAAGGCAACGAGCTGGAAACCAGCCCCTATATGCTCGCCGGCCCCAACCAGCGCCTGGTGGTAGGTGAGGGCGATAGCGCCTATGCCCGCGGTACTTTTGATGAGCAGTACACCAACTACGGCGTCTACCGCAAAGGCAAGATTTACAAGGACCCGCAGACCAAAGAGATCCTCGGCCTTTACGCCCAGGGTATAGGCACAGTCAACCTGGATAAATTCACCGGCGATGTGGCCACTGTGCATGTGGTGCGCTCCTTCGAGGAAATCCGTCCCGGCGACCGTTTGCTGCCCAGCGAAGACCGCAGTGTTGATTCCATTTTCTTCCCCAGCGCCCCGGATACCGATATTGAGGGGGTGATTATTGATGTGGAAGGCGGCGTTACCCAGGTGGGTAAATTCAATGTGGTGATGATCAACCGCGGCGAGCGCGAAGGCCTGCAAATCGGCAATGTGTTGGCCATCTACAAAAAAGGCGAAGTGGTGGTGGATCGCGTCAAGGGTGGCAAGGTGGCGCTGCCGGATGAACGCGCCGGCCTGCTGATGATTTTCCGCACCTTCGATAAAATGAGCCTCGGCCTGGTGCTGGAGGCAGATCGCCCCCTGGCGGTGACCGACAAGGTCAAAAACCCCTGATAGCCATTGCTCACCAAGGCCGCTTTTGCGGCCTTTTGTTTTTATAGAGGCACCAGGCCTCCAGGTTTTCTCATCACCTAATCCAAGGACAAGGTATGACCCAATCGCTCAATGCCATTCTCACCCTTATGCGCCTGCCAGATACGGGCGCCGTTACCTACTGGAAACTGGTGGACCAGTTTGGCAGCCCCGAAGCTGCCCTGAGCCAGCCTCTCTCCCGCCTGGAGCCGCTGCTTCGCCCCCTGGCCCTGCAGGCCCTCAGCGAGCACCGCGCGGCACCTGGCCCCTTGGCTCAGCGGGTTGCGGCCGACCTGGCATTGCTGGCCGAGCGCAGCGACATCCACTGCCTGGGTCTGGAGCATCCGCTCTACCCACAGCTGTTGCGCCAGATCCCCAATCCCCCGCCCTTGCTCTATGTACGCGGCCAGCCCGAAAGCCTGAGCCTGCCGCAGCTGGCGATAGTCGGCAGCCGCAACCCCAGCAGCGGCGGCGCGGAAAATGCCCGCCAATTTGCCCGCTACCTCGCCGAACGGGGCTTTGCAGTCACCAGCGGCCTGGCTCTGGGGGTGGATGGCGCCGCCCACAGCGGTGCCCTGGAGGGAATGGGTAAGACTATTGCAGTCATGGGCACGGGTATTGATCTGGTATACCCCAGCCGCCATAGAGGCTTGGCCCAGCAGATACTCGCCCAGGGCGGCGCCCTGGTGAGCGAATTCCCCCTGGGTACCAGCTCCCTGGCGGGCAATTTCCCCCAGCGCAACCGCCTGATCAGCGGCCTCAGCCTGGGCACCCTGGTGGTGGAGGCGGCCATCCAAAGCGGCTCGCTGATTACCGCCGCCTGCGCCCTGCAGCAAAACCGCGAAGTCTTTGCCATTCCCGGCTCCATCCACAACCCCTTGGCGCGGGGTTGCCACCAGTTGATCCGCCAGGGCGCGACCCTGGTGGAAACCGCCCAGGATATCCTCGACCAGCTGGATGGCCTGCTCAGCTTTAAAGCGCGGGAGGCGCGCCAGCGCCCCCTGGTGTTTGACGCCCTGCCGGAACCGGAAGCGCACAGCCTGGATGCCACCGAAACCCGCCTGCTCGACGCCATAGGTTACGACCCGGTCAGCATGGATTTGCTGATCGAGCGCAGCCAGCTGGCGGTAAGCCAGGTCGCCTCTTGTTTGATGGGCTTGGAGATCAAGGGTGTGGTGCAGCAAACCGAGCGCGGCTTTGTGCGCGCCAGTTAAGCCTGCGGGGTGATTGAGCTGCCGCCTCCAGTCGGCTAGAGTCGCGCCTCTTTGTAGTGATTGGGTGAGCTGTGTATGAACTGGTCGATTAACCCCCGTATCCAATGGCTGGCCCGGCAAATGCGCCTGGGCGGTGTTATTGCCTACCCTACCGAGGCGGTCTGGGGCTTGGGCTGCGATCCCTTTAATAGCGAGGCTGTCGAGCGGTTGTTGCAGCTCAAGGATCGCCCGGTGGCAAAGGGAGTAATACTGATCGCCGCCGACCTGGCGCAAATCGAACCTTTTATTAGCCATTTGGACGACCTTCAGCGCCAGCGTTTAAAAAACACCTGGCCTGGCCCGGTTACCTGGCTGGTGCCCAACAACGGCCTGGCGCCCGAGTGGATTACCGGCGATTCCCCCGCCGTCGCCCTGCGCGTTACCAATCACCCGGTGGCCGCCGGCCTGTGCCGCGCCTTTGGTGGCCCCATAGTTTCCACCTCCTGCAACCCCGCAGGCCTGCCGCCGGCGCGCAGCATCCACCAGGTGCGCCGCTACTTTGGCCAGCAGCTGGATGGCATCAGCAATGGCCTGACCGGCAAGCGCGCCCAGCCCTCGGAAATCCGCGACCTGCTCAGCGGCGACATAGTCCGCCCCAGCTGATCTTATTTCCCTCCGGTCACAGTGGGGGGCTAAAATAGCCCCCTGTGTTAACGCCCTCCATCGCCCTAGCCCCTTTTGCCCGCCGAGGACAGCCCATGAGTTACCCCCAAGCCCCCGACAAGGCTGCTGTTAAAGCCTATCTGTTGGATTTGCAGGATCGTATTTGCCAGGCCCTGGCCGCTGAAGATGGCGGCGCCGAGTTTATAGAGGATTCCTGGGATCGCTCCGAGGGTGGCGGAGGCCGCTCGCGGGTGCTGGCCAATGGTGCGGTGATTGAAAAGGGCGGGGTCAACTTTTCCCATGTGCACGGCACCCAAATGCCCGCCTCGGCCACCGCCCACCGCCCCGAGCTGGCCGGGCGCGCCTTCGAGGCCATGGGTGTGTCCCTGGTGATTCACCCGCACAACCCCCATGTGCCCACCAGCCACGCCAACGTGCGTTTTTTTATCGCCGAAAAAGAAGGCGCCGCACCTGTGTGGTGGTTTGGCGGCGGCTACGATTTAACACCCTACTATGGCCATGAGGCGGATGTTATCCACTGGCACCAAACCGCCAAGCGCGCCTGTGATCCCCACGGCGAACACCTCTACCCCAAATTCAAAAAATGGTGCGACGACTATTTCTTTTTAAAACATCGCGGCGAAGCGCGCGGTGTTGGCGGATTATTTTTTGACGACTACAACGCCGAAAGTTTTGCCCACAGTTTCGCCGTAATGCGCGCCGTGGGCGACAGCTATATCCCCGCCTACTTACCCATAGTGCAGGCGCGCAAGGAAATGGTGTTTGGCGAGCGCGAGCGCCAGTTCCAACTCTACCGCCGCGGCCGCTACGTGGAATTTAATCTGGTGTACGACCGCGGCACCCTGTTCGGTTTGCAAACCGGCGGGCGCACCGAATCGATTTTAATGTCGCTACCGCCCCTGGTGCGCTGGGAATACAACTGGCAGCCAGCCGCCGGCAGCGCCGAAGCAGAACTCTATGAAAAATTTTTACCGCACCGCGATTGGGTGTAAGTGTTAAACACAACGACGGATTTACCATGACAGACCTCTACGCCGTATTCGGCAACCCCATTAACCACAGCAAATCCCCCAGCATTCACCGCATGTTTGCCGAGCAGACCGGGCAGGATCTGCACTACACCAAGCAATTGGTAGAGGTGGATAAATTTGCGCAAAGCGCCGATGAATTTTTTGCCCAGGGCGGGCGCGGTTTAAATATCACCGTGCCCTTTAAGCAAGAGGCTTATCAGTACGCGCACAAACTTACAGCGCGCGCCGAGCGCGCCGGTGCCGTCAATTTTCTCGCCAAGCTGGGCGATGGCAGCATCCTCGGCGACAACACCGACGGCATAGGCATGATCCACGACATGCACAACCTGGATTGGGAAATTGCCGGCAAGCGCGTGCTGGTCTTGGGTGCCGGCGGTGCGGTGCGCGGTATACTGCAACCGCTGCTGGAAGAGCAGCCGGCACAGGTGGTGATTGCCAATCGCACCCTCAGCAAAGCCGAAGAATTGGCGCAGCATTTTCTCGACCTGGGCGATATGCAGGCCAAAAGTTACGAGCAATTGCAGGGCGAGCAATTCGATATCGTCATTAACGGCACCTCTGCCAGTTTGAATGGCGAATTGCCGCCCCTGCCCAATAATTTGCTCAAGCCCGGCGCCTGCTGTTACGACATGATGTACAGCGCCGAGCCCACGGTATTTTTGCAATGGGCGCAACAGCAGGGCGCTGCACATACCGCCGATGGCCTGGGCATGTTGGTTGGCCAGGCCGCCGAAGCTTTTTATTTGTGGCGACAAATCCGCCCGGAAGTGGTGCCGGTATTAACCGCACTGCGGCGCCAGTTGGCGGAAAAGAAATAATTTCTCTGCCCCGCACTGCCCCCATGCCCCGCCCTGCGGGGCAATTTATTTATGGCCCGATAATTTTTTATGGCTTACTTGAGTTTATTTTTTACCGCGTTTATCGCCGCCACTTTTTTTCCGCTCTCATCCGAGGCTTTGCTGTTAATGCTATTGCAGCAGGGCCACGCCCCCTGGTTATTGTGGTTGCTCGCCACTAGCGGCAACAGCCTTGGCTCCTGCGTCAACTGGTGGCTGGGCCGCCAGTGTCTGCACTGGCAGCAGCGCCGCTGGTTCCCGGTATCACCCACGCAATTGGCCAAAGCCCAGCTGCACTTTCAGCGCTACGGCATTTATTCATTATTGTTTGCCTGGCTGCCACTGGTGGGCGACCCCCTTACCTTGTTTGCCGGCGTTATGCGGGTAAATTTTTGGCGGTTTTTGTTACTGGTTACCATCGGCAAAGCAGTGCGTTATGGTTTGGTAATACTCTTGGCTAGGGCTGCTTTTTAACGCGCTAGGGCATGGCGGTGCCCGGATGAGAATCGCTTTTGTCATTCTGGGGGATGGGGCGTGGGAGCTTGTCGTCTTTAGCTCTCGATAAATCTCCAAAAAATCCGACCAAACCCATCCAATCTTTAGGCTGTTTCACTCGCGGCGGCGCGCCTAGACTGGGCGCATTACCGAGAGGAGGTTGCCATGATCAGTATTCGCCCCAGCCATGAACGCGGCCATGCCAATTTTGGTTGGCTCGACAGCCACCACAGTTTTTCCTTTGGCTCTTATTACGACCCGGCGCACTTGGGTTTTTCTGCCCTGCGGGTGATCAACGACGACCGGGTGGCGCCCGAGGCGGGCTTTGCCACCCACGGCCACAGCGATATGGAAATTATTAGCTATGTGCTGGACGGCGAAATTGCCCATAAAGACAGCGAGGGCAATATCGCCACTCTGCCGGCGGGGGAGTTTCAATTGATGAGCGCGGGGCGCGGTATTCGCCACAGCGAGTTCAACCCATCGCCCAGCCAGCCCCTGCATTTTTTGCAAATTTGGATTACGCCCAATGAGCTGGGTGGCCAGCCCGGTTACCAGCAAAAAGATTTTGGCCGCAACCCCGGCCTGACCCTGGTGGCCAGCCCCGATGGCGCCCAGGGCAGTTTGCAGATCAAACAGGATGCGCGCCTCTACCAATTGCTATTGCCGGCCGACACCCAGGCGCAGCTCCCGGCTAGCACTGGGCGCCATTACTATGTACATGTGATTGATGGCGACTTGGCGATAGCTGGCCACAGCCTCGGCCCCGGCGATGGCGCCAAGTTGTGGGATATTGGCGAGCTGCATTTGCAAGCGCAGGCTGCGGCAGTTAGGGCACTGGTGTTCGATTTGCCTTAGCGCTGTTGCCGGGCAAGAAAAATTTAACCGGCGCGGGTAAACCTCAACACCCGCGCCGCTTTCATCACCTGGGTGGCCAGTTCGTTTTGCTGCTCTGCACCCTGGGCCAGGCGCGCGATTGCCTGGTCGGTTTCGTTGATCCCCGACACCACATTCATCAGGCGGCCGCGCATGGCCTGGGCGCGGGCGCTTTCGTCTTGTGCGCTCTGGTT
>CAMLRI010000134.1 GCA_946482385.1 uncultured Cellvibrio sp. | reverse complement strand
TAGGGGCAAACGCTGGGCAAACAAATCATAGCCCTGGGGGAAATCCACCAAGAAATCCACATCGCTAGTGGCACTTTCCTGCTTGCGCGCAACCGAGCCAAATACACGGATACGGCGGGCACCATAGTGCTGGGCCATAGCAGCTATGGTATTTTTTTGTCGATGAATATCGTCCAACAACATAACAGCTCCGCTCTGCTCCCCAACTGTCAAAAAGCTTAGCCCATTACCTGCCTGCTCACCACTAGCGCGAAAACACCACCGTCTTGCTGCCATTGAGCAGCACCCGATGCTCTGCGTGCCAGCGCACGGCGCGGTTGAGTACCACGGCTTCAATATCGCGGCCAATTTCGGCCATGTCTTCCGGTGAGTTGATGTGAGATACCCGCTCGACCGCTTGCTCGATGATGGGGCCTTCGTCCAAATCGGCGGTAACAAAATGGGCGGTGGCGCCAATTAATTTTACGCCGCGATCATAGGCCTGGTGGTAAGGCTTGGCGCCTTTAAAACCGGGCAGGAATGAATGGTGGATATTAATGGCGCGGCCATTCAATTTTTTACATAAATCGTCGGAAAGAATTTGCATATAGCGCGCCAGCACCAAAAAGTCTGCCTGCAAATCTTGCATCAGCTGCCACAACTGCGCCTCTTGTTGCGGCTTGGTATCGGCGGTGATGGGCAAATAATGGAAGGGCAACTGGTACCACTCAGTGAGATCGCGCATGACATTGTGGTTGGATACCACACCGACAATATCAATCGGCAGCGAGCCGTTTTTCCAACTGTTGAGCAGTGCATTCAGGCAGTGGCCCCATTGCGATACCGCAATCAGCACCCGCGGCTTGCTGTGGCGATCGAAAATATTCCAATCCATTTTGTATTGCTCGCCCAGGGGTTTAAACAGCGAGCGAATTTGGCTGAGATTGTAGCCATCGGGGCATTCAAACACGGTGCGCATAAAAAAGCGGCTGCGCTCCACATCCTCGAACTGGGAAGACTCGGTGATATTAAAACCCAGGGTGGCAAACAGGGTGGCAACAGCGGCCACCAAACCTTTGGAATCCTGGCAGCTGAAGGTTAATACGATTTCTTTAACGGCGGACATGGGGCTAATTCCATTCATGGCAACAAATAAGCCGCCAAGCCTAGGGGATGAAGCCGCGCAATTCAAGCGCACCCCAGGCGCGGCGGCCGGCAACCAGGCAGCCCCCACAGCAACTGCTACACTCTGATTAGCCCATGGGCCTCTTTGTTAACCGACCAGTAAAAGCCATGAGGGCCTGCATGCTTCTGAGCCACGCCATTCCCAGTATCCCCCTGCCCGCCAACCCAGGCCACTCCACTAATACCATCAACACCTGCCACCTCCCCAGCCGCATACAAAACCATGCCCGGGCAGTGCTACTGGCTGTGTGTGCAGCGGCAATTTGCAACCCGGCGCTGGGCAATAGTGATGAGGCACTACTCGATCTTTCCCTGGAGGAACTGCTGCAAGTTCCCGTGACCAGTTTCCGCGGTTCGGTGGTGCGCGCCCGCGACCTTAAGCGCACATCGACAGAACAACAGGACACGATTGTCAGCGAAGATATTGCCGATTTCCCCGACCTGAATTTAGCCGAGGCCCTGCAGCGTATCCCCGGCATTGCCATTAGCCGCGAGGGCGGCGAAGGGCGCCAGATCACTGTGCGCGGGTTGAATGCCAATTTTTCGCGGGTCACCATCAATGGGCTGGATGCGCTGGCGCAAAGCGCATCTACCCTCGATAGCCGCAATACCATTTCCACCAGCCGCGCCTTTGATTTCAATGTATTTTCGGCTGATTTATTCAGCCAGCTCAGCGTCCAAAAAACCTACACCGCCGACACCCTTGAAGGCGGCATAGCTTCCACCGTTGAGCTGCGCACCCCCAGGCCCTTTGACCACCAGGGTTTCACCGCCAACGCCAGCCTTAAGCTGGGCGATAACCGCTACACCAGCGATAGCAAACCCCAGCTATCGCTTTTGCTATCCAACACCTGGGATTCCCTGGGTGCCCTGGTCGCCCTTTCCTACAGCCAGCGCGACACTGTGGAGCAGGGCTATAGCACCAGCCGCTGGCGCACCCGCACCACTACCGATATTGGCCCCAATATCGACAGCGAAACAGCGGCGCTGCTGGCCGGCGGCCTGGATGGCAACCCCAACACCAGCGCCGATAACTTGTGGTTTGCGCGCCTGAACCGTTATTCCCACTGGGCCAATACCCAAGAGCGCCTTGGCCTTAGTTCCAGCCTGCAATTTAAACCCGACGACCGGCTGGCCCTTAACCTGGATATGTTTTACGGCGAATTCAACAACGATAAGCGCGAGCACCACCTGGCCACCAATGGCTCTGCCAGCACAGCCCTGGGCAGGGTCGACGCGCTGGAATACACCCGCAACGGCAACGACCTGGAAGTGGTGTACGGCGAATTCAGCAATGTAAATATGGTGACGGAAAGCCGCATCGACCAACAGGACACCCGCTTTTACCATCTGGTACTGGATGGCAGCTGGCAACTCAACGAGCAGTTGGGCGTTTTTGGCTTGCTGGGCACCTCCCGCTCCAAACTGGATATTCCGGTAAGCGATAAGGTTTATTTTGAGCACACGGGAAGTATTACAACGGATTTTCGCCGGGATCGCTTTTACGGCGTTAACCGCTACGATTTCGACACCGCCGACAGCGATAACTGGACGCTGCGCGAACTGGATTTCCGCGAGGATGAGCAAAGCAGTGAAATCAACCAGGCCAAAACCGGCCTGACATTTGATTTGGACAAACAAAACAGCGTGAAGATAGGCATGGCCGCCACTGAATTTATCAGCGATAGCCTTAGGCGTACCCAGGATGATTTTGTGCGCGTAACACCCACACCACTCAATAATGGTGTGGTAGATGATACTGGAAGTTTTGCCGCGGTATTTAGCGACCACAAAGATATCGCCTGGGCCATTGCCGATGTGCGCGCGGCACAAAGGTTTTACGGCCTGGATGGCAAGCTCAATGCCAGCCACCTGGTTGAATCCGATACCTTTGCTATTAAAGAAAAAACCTACAGCGCCTTTGCCCTTTACCGCTGGCAGGGCCAGTGGTTTAACCAGCCCTTACACGGCGACATAGGGCTGCGCCACTTCACCACCCAAGTGCGCGCCCAAGGCATGCTGCAAGCCACCGAGGTTACCAAAACCGGCGATTATTCCGACCTGTTACCCGCTGCCAACCTGGCCTGGAACCTGACCCCCAGCACCATTATCCGCCTGGGTGCCAGCCAAAATATTACCCGCCCGGATCTGCAACAAATAACGCCTACCGCCATTATCCGCAACGATCCCAATGGCCCTTCCGGCTTGTCGATACAGGCGGGCAACCCCGATTTACAACCGATCAAGGCAACCAACCTGGACCTGGCCTGGGAGTATTACTTTAACGATATTGGCTATGTATCCCTGGCGGCATTTTCCAAGCAGCTGGATGGCTTTGTCGTCACCGAAACTGCCCTGGTGCCCTACGGCGAAACTGGCTACCCGCTGTCGTTCCTGGGGGATGGGCAGGATGCCAATACCCTTTACGCCTATGCGCGCCCGGTAAATTCCGATTCCACCCGCTTTGAGGGTATGGAGTTGTCGTTTCACCGCGACCTGGATTTTTTACCCGCGCCCTTTAACAAGCTGGGTATTGTCAGCAATTACACCCACGCCCGCGGCAGCGCCCGCTACCGCAATGTGCAGGCGTCCGGCATCAACCAAACCAAGGACTTTATCGGCCTCTCCCGCCATGCGGCCAATGCCACCCTCTACTACGAGGGCAGCCACTGGGGCGCGCGGGTTTCTGCCAATTATCGCGACAGCTACATTCTGAATGTGGAAGGCGGCCTGGCCGACGAGGATGAACGCGGCTACCACGCCGCTACGCGCTGGGATTTTTCCGCGTTTTACAAATGGAGCGATGAACTAAAAATCACCCTGGAAGGGATTAACCTTACCAACCAGCGCGAAGAGCAATACAGCGATAGCAGCGACCGCCTTTATGGCACCACCTACAGCGGCAGCAGTTATTTTGTGGGAGTGAGCTACAAGTTTTAGCGGCGGGCTAACAATGCGGGTTAACAATGTGGGTTAACAATGTGGGTTAACAATGTGGGTTAGCAATCGTGAATGGCTAGTGATGGCAAAACCGGCCGCTGGTGTTACACCAGCGGCCGGTTTGTTTTAAAACGACCAAGCGGCAGATAAGCCCAGCAAATCCACATCCTGCTCACTGAAGCTCACGCGGCGCAGGCCCAAACCCAGGTCGATACTGCTATTGATTTGGTAATCCACACGCAAGCCGAACACCGGGTCCAGGGTGTCCTTGTAGCGCAGGTGAATATCCTCTTCGCCTTTCACCCTGATCTTGCCATCCCACAGGAATACACCCAGTTCAGCTGCCAGGTATAGCCGTTCCCGCATTGGGAAACGCAGCCCCTGCACCAGGCTTAGGCCATCGGCCGTGAGCGGGTAATGGCGGTTGAGGCTGGCTTCCACCTCGGCGACATCGGCATCGGCCGGCAGGGTCAGGTTGACGCTAACATCCCCTAAATCCAGGTAGGCCAATTCGGTGTAGGTTTGGCTATTCCAGCGGTAGCCCAGGGCCAACTGGTAGGCCTGGCGGTTGTTGTCGTAGTGGCGCAGGGTGATTTCCTGGCCATCGCTGGCCATATCGCTGAGCAATTGGCTGCGGGTTTGGCTGCCCTCCGCCTGGTAGATATCGCCGCGCAGATACATCTGCCCTTCTGCGGTTGGGGCAAGCTGCGCCTGGGTGTTGGCTGCCAGCATGGCAACCAACCCCAGCAACAGGCTTTTACCGCTGCGGCGGCGCAGCAACAGCAGCCCCGCCATCAGCACCAACAACCAGCCAGAGGTGCTGCCACTGCCCTTGGTTTTAAGGTCGGTGGGCGTTGCCGGCGGCTCAACCGGTGGCACCACGGCTTCGGCCACACTCACCGCACCCGGGTCGCTCACGGCGGAGTTCACCAGGCCGTCGTCGTCGTTGGGGCCACCGTCCTCAATGGTCAATTGCACACAGCGGAAACCTTGCACCAAACCTGGCTGCCACGCGGCCGATCCCGGTGGTGGGCAGTAGCCAGGGTTACCTGGGGCTGAGTGGATGCTGTTATCGGCATCTACCACAAAGTTGACCCAGCTGCCGTTGTTGAACTTGCGGTAAACCGCATTGGCAGGAATGGCTGCACGCTGGGGTACTACCACCCGCACAGACTGGCCGGGTGTGGGCAGGTTGCGCACCACAAAGTCGAAGATACCGCCCACAGGATCGAAGTCATCATCGGCCGCTATGCCTGCACCGCCGGTCAGCTCATCATCCAGGATCTGCACGCCGCCGGAGCTGGTACCCAGGGCAAACGCCCCTATGCCACAGGTAACACCCGGGTCGCACTCCACCAGGTAGGCGCTAGTCACGGCGCCTTGCTGCGGCAATATGTTGCTGGTGGGCATGTTATCCAGGTAGTCGGGAATGCCATTGCCGTTTTCATCCCCAGCCCCTTCGCTCAGGTCATCGGCACCATCGCCATCGCTGTCGGTATCCGCAGCCAGCGCTGGCTGGCTGGCCACCACCAGGAAATGCAACCCGGCCTGGGCGCTGGCCCCGGCAGAATCAGTCACCAGCACTTGCGCCTGCTGCACACCGCTAAGGCCGGCCGGGTCGAACACACGGCTGGCATCCACGGGATTGCCGTCGGTATCCGCCAGGCCATTGGTGGCAGACCAGTCATAGCTGTGGCTATCGCCGGTATTGGGGTCGATGACCGCCACGGTAATACTGGCCGGGCCAGCATCGCGGGCAATCTGGGTTACCGCTACCCCGCCCTGGGTCAAGCTCAGGCTGATCATCGGCGCCACATTACCTTCGCGAATGCTGATGCTGTGGGTATTGGCCACACCGGCATTGATATCAAACAAATCCAGGCCGGCGGGCGCATCGGCGGCTGTCTGGTCATCCAGGGCGACCACCAACTCGCTATCACTCAAGCCGGTTAGGGCATGCAACTGCACGGGGATCTCAACTTCCAACTCACCCTCGGCAAAACTGGCTAGGCCATCTACCAGGCTGTGTTCGTTGCTGGCCGCACTGGTGGAGGCATCCACCACATAGGGGATCTCCAGTGGATATACCGGCGATGGGCCATTGAGCACAACCTTGAAGCTCACCTGGCTACCGCGGATAGCCACCTGGGGCTTGCTGAAGGACACCAGCGGCCGGATATTCACCACCTGGATCTGGGTATCGCTAAACCCTTGTTGATTGGTCGCCGTCCACTCCACCTCGTGGCGCCCTGGCGGCAGCAACAGGTTGCCATCGGCATCCAAACCGGCCGGGTTGGTAATACAGCAGCTGTTGCCATG